>NZ_JBEYYT010000054.1:0-35160 GCF_040645715.1 Spirillospora sp. NPDC046719
GCGCAACGCCCCGGCCGCCGCCGCGTTCCCGGCGGTCAGAAGCGGGTCATCCACGACAGGGCCCGCGCGACGGCGTAGTAGACGACGCCCGCGATCGCCCAGTTGATGTAGAGCTGCTCCTTCGGGTCCGACCGCGTGAACGCGTCGTGGAACGGCGTCGCGAGCCAGCGGCCCGTGTTGAGCGTCGCGTGCACCAGGTCGTTGCCCGGATTCGCGCCGCCCCAGGTCAGCAGCATCCCGAGGGCGAGGATGAACGCCGCCGCCCAGCCCGCCGCCAGGATCATCGCGCTGACGGGGTTGTGCCGGCCGCGCCGCCACCGCCGCGGTCTCCGCACCACGACGGTCTTCCCGGCGCTCTCGTCCGAGGGCGCCGCCGCGGCCGTCCGCCGGGGCCACGACCAGCGTCTCCGGGGCTCCGCCGGCGGCTCCTCGGCCGCCGTCCGTCCCCATCCCAGGTACCGTCCCATCTGGAGGGCCATCGCTCGCTCATTCCTTCCATGACCGGCTTGCGTCCAGCCCTGCCACGGAAGGGGGCGTGCAAACGCCGTCCCTTTTACGGACGGCCCGATACCCGCCCGCGATCACATTTCAGCCGGCGTCGAAACGACCCCGCCCTACGCTGCCGATCATGGAACCCGCGGTCGCCGCCCTGCCGGAGCACGTCGCCATCGAGCCGAGCGTCCTGTACTTCGGAACCCCCGTCGTCCTGCTGACCAGCGCGAACGAGGACGGCTCGGACAACCTCGCGCCGATGTCGTCGGCGTGGGCGCTCGGCCGCACGGTCGTGCTCGGGCTCGGCGCCGAGGGGCAGACCGCTCGCAACCTCCAGGAGCGTCCCGAACTGGTGATCAACGTTCCGGGCCCGGAGCAGTGGCGGGCCGTGGAGCGGCTGGCGCCGCTCACGGGACGCGACCCGGTGCCCGCGGCGAAGGCGGGCGTCTTCCGGTTCGAACGCGACAAGTTCGCCGCCGCCGGGCTGCGGCCCCAGCCGTCCGAGACCGTCGGGCCGTCGCGGGTCGCCGAATGCCCGCTGCAGCTGGAGGCCCGCGCCGAACGGGTGCGCCCCGGAGCGTCCGGCGGGTTCGTCATCGCCGAGGCCGAGGTGCTGCGGGTGCACGCCGACCCGCGCATCGTCGTGCCGGGCACCCACCACGTGGACCCGGCCGAGTGGAGCCCGCTCATCTACAACTTCCGGCACTACTTCGGCCTCGGCCCCGAGCTCGGCCACACCTTCCGCAGCGAGACCCCGCGAACCAAGTGACCTGCCTCTCGCGCGACCGGGGCGCTCCCTGACGTGCTCCGCGCCCCGGAGGACGGGCCCCGCGCCCCGGACCGCGGGCGCTACTTGCCGTGGTAGATGGGGGCGCGCTTCTCCTTGAAGGCCTTCGAGCCCTCCTTGGCGTCCTCGGTGGCGAAGACGGGCCAGCCGATCTCGTCGGAGACCTTGAGGGCCTCCTCTTCGGGGAGGTGCTCGGTCTCGCGGACGGCGCGCAGGATGGCCTGGACGGCCAGGGGCGCGCAGGCGGCGATCTGGTCGGCCATCTCGCGGGCCGCGGCGAGGGCCTGGCCGTCCGGCACGACCTTGTTGATCAGGCCCATGGCGAGGGCCTCCTGCGGGGTCACCTCGCGCGCGGTGAGCAGGATGTCGAGGGCGGCGGCGTAGCCGATCTGGCGGGGGAGGCGGACGGCGGAGCCGCCCATGGGGAACAGGCCGCGCTTGGCCTCGAAGAGGCCGAGGGTGGCGCCCTCGGCGACGACGCGCAGGTCCGTGCCGGCGAGCAGCTCGGTGCCGCCGGCGACGGCGTAGCCCTCGATGGCGCAGATGAGCGGCTTGGTCGGGCGGCCGTCGCGCAGCAGGCCCTTCCAGTGGTAGTCGGGGATCTGCGCGGCGCGCTCGGCGACGCGGGGGTCGGAGGGCGGCTGCGACATGGCCTTGAGGTCGGCGCCGGCGCAGAAGGTGCCGTCGGCCCCGGTGAGGATGCCGACGCGGACCTCGGGGGTGTCGGACATGTAAGCCCAGGCGTCGGCGAGGCCGACCAGCATGGCCGTGCTGAGCGCGTTGCGCGCCTCGGGGCGGTTCATCGTGACGATGACGACGTGGCCGTCCCGCTCGACGGTGCAGTGCTCGGTGCTGATCGGCAGCAGCTCGGCCATGGATGTCCTCCTGCGATGGGCAAAACAAGAACAGATTCTAGTTAAGGCGATGCGCTACCGGTAGGGGTTGCCCTGCAAAACGAGAACGTGATCTACTTTGGTCGCCGGGCGCCGCCGGCAGGCGGTGCTCACCGTGATCACGCAAGGGAGATCCGATGGGGTCGTTGGGCTTTTGGCGGTTGGCGCAGGCCGATCCCGCGTGGGTCGCCGCCGTCGATCCGGACGGCGCGCAGTACTCCGCGGGCGACCTGCTGGCCCGCTCGAACCGGCTCGTCCACGGGCTCCGCGAGCTCGGTCTCAAGGACGGCGACGGCATCTGCGGGCTCGTCCCGAACGGCGTCGAGGGGCTCGTCCTCTACCTGGCGGCGCTGCAGGCCGGCTGGTACTACACGCCGATCAACTGGCATCTGACCGGCCCGGAGATCGGCTACATCGTCGCCGACAGCGAGGCCAAGGCGTTCTTCGTGCACGAGCGGTACGCCGCCGAGGGCGTGCGCGCCGCCGACGAGGCGGGGCTCGACGCGCACCGCCGGTTCGGGTACGGGAAGGTCGAGGGCTTCCGGCCCTACGCCGAGCTGGTGGACGGGCAGCCGGACACGCTGCCGGAGAACCGCAGCGCCGGCGCGACGATGCACTACACGTCCGGCACGACGGGACGGCCGAAGGGCGTCAAGCGCACGCTGACCGGGCTCGACCCCGACGACAGCGCCGAGCTGATGACGTTCCTGCTCGGCCTGTTCGGGATGACGCCCGGACTGCCGGCGGGCGGCGAGCACCAGGCGCACCTGATCACGTCGCCGAACTACCACACCGCCGTCACCCAGTTCGGCGGGACGGCGCTGCAGATGGGCCACACCCTCGTCTACATGGACAAGTGGGAGGCCGAGGAGACGCTGAAGCTGATCCAGGAGCACCGGATCAGCAACACCCACATGGTCCCGACGCACTTCAAGCGGCTGCTCGCGCTGCCGGAGGAGGTGCGGAGCAAGTACGACGTGTCGTCGATGAAGTGGGCGATCCACGCGGCGGCGCCGTGCCCCGTCCCGATCAAGCAGCAGATGCTCGACTGGTGGGGCGACTGCATCTGGGAGTACTACGCGGCCACCGAGGGCGGCGGCACGATCGCCAGCCCGCAGGACTGGCGCGCCCACCCCGGCACGGTCGGCAACGCGTGGGCGATCAGCGAGCTGCTCATCGTCGACGACGACGGCAACGAGGTCCCGACCGGGCAGCACGGCACCATCTACATGAAGATGGCCGGCGTCCAGTTCGAGTACAAGGGCGACAAGGAGAAGACGGAGAAGAACCGGCTCCGCGACTTCTTCACGGTCGGCGACATCGGCTACCTGACCGAGGACGGGTTCCTGTTCCTGTCCGACCGGAAGGCCGACATGATCATCTCGGGCGGGGCGAACATCTACCCCGCCGAGATCGAGAACGAGATCACCCTGCACCCCAAGGTCGCGGACGTCGCCGTGTTCGGCATCCCCGACGACGAGTGGGGCGAGCAGATCAAGGCCGTGGTCGAGCCCGCCGAGGGCGCCGAGCCCGGGCCCGCGCTCGCCGAGGAGATCCTGGCGTCCCTGGAGGGCCGGCTGGCGAAGATGAAGTGGCCGAAGAGCATCGACTTCATCGAGACCATGCCGCGTGAGCCCAACGGCAAGCTGCTCAAGCGCAAGCTGCGGGACCCGTACTGGAAGGACCGCGACAGTGCCATCTGAGACCACGCAGGCGTCCGAGACGGCGGTCAACCACGTCGTCGAGTTCCCCGGCGGCTACACCCGCTCGGTCGGGCCGGTGATCGGGCGCTTCCTGAGCGAGCTGCGCGACGGCCGGATGGTCGGCGTCCGCACGGCCGGCGGGCGGGTGCTCGTCCCGCCGTCGGAGTACGACCCGGAGACCGGCGAGGACGTCACCGGCGAGTTCGTCGAGGTCGGCCCGGCGGGGACCGTGACGACCTGGTCGTGGGTGCCGAACCCGGCGAAGGAGCACCCGTTCGACCGGCCGTTCGCCTGGGCGCTGATCCGCCCGGACGGCGCCGACACGGCGCTGCTGCACGCCCTCGACCTCGGCGTCTTCGAGGCGGGTGCGAAGCCCCCGAAGACCCTCAAGACGGGGATGCGGGTGCGGCCGCGGTACCGCGCGGAGCGCACCGGGACGATCGGCGACATCGAGTGCTTCCAGCCCGAGGTCACCATGATCAACCCGCAGGCGAGCCTGGAGTTCCGGCTGAAGGGCGGCAAGGCGCTCGGCCGGTTCCTCGACGGCATCGCCGAGGGCCGCATCATCGGGCAGCGCTGCCCGGTGTGCGAGAAGGTCATCGTCCCGATGAAGGGGTTCTGCACGCGCGACGGCGTGCCCACGACCGAGGAGGTGGAGCTGCCCGACACCGGCACCGTCACCACCTTCGCGGTCAACAACATCCCCGACCCGCGCGCCCCCGAGGTGCCGTTCGTGTCCGGCTACGTCCTGCTGGACGGCGCGGGCCTGACGATGCTGACGCTCATCGCCGGCGTCCCGGCCGACCAGGTGCGGATGGGCATGCGGGTGAAGGCGGCGTGGCGGCCCCGCGAGGAGTGGGACCGGTCGATGGCCAACATCAAGTGGTTCGAGCCGATCGACGAGCCCGACGTCCCCTTCGAAGAGATCAAGGACTTCATGTAATGCGTGATGTCGCAGTCGTCGCGTTCGTGCAGAGCCACCACACCGCCGAGGACCAGGGGCTCGCGGAGACCGAGATCGTCCTGCCGGTGATCACCGAGATCAAGGAGCGGACGGGCCTGTCCCGCTTCGGGTTCACCTGCTCGGGCTCGTGCGACTACCTGCAGGGCGCGCCGTTCGCGTTCGTGTCCGCGCTCGACACGCTGGGCGCGTGGCCGCCGATCTCCGAGAGCCACGTCGAGATGGACGGCGCGTGGGCGCTGTACGAGGCGTGGGTGAAGCTCCAGATCGGCGCGATCGACACCGCGCTGGTGTACGGGTTCGGCAAGTCGTCCCAGGGCGACCTGCGCGCGATCATGAACCAGCAGCTCGACCCGTACACGCTCGCCCCGCTCGGCGTCGACCAGGTGTCGATGGCCGCCATGCAGGCCCGCGCGTACATGGACAAGGCGGGCGTGAAGGAGGACGACCTGCGCGCCGTCGCGGCGCGGTCCCGGGCGGCCGGCCGCGACAACGAGTTCGCGCTGCACCTGCCGGACCCCGAAGGCGACGACTACGACGTGGCGCCGCTGCACCCCTACGACGTCGCGCCCATCACCGACGGCGCGGCGGCGATCGTCCTCGCCGCCGGGGACAAGGCGCGGGAGCTGTGCGAGCGGCCCGCGTGGATCATCGGGATCGACCACCGCACCGAGCCGCACGCGCTCGGCGTCCGCGACCTGACCCGGTCCGAGGCCGCCCGCATCGCGGGGGAGAAGGCCGGCGCGGCCGGCGTCGAGATCGCGGAGCTGCACGCGCAGTTCAGCCATGAGGAGCTGATCCTGCGCGAGGCGCTCGGCCTGGGCGACGGCGTGGCGGTCAACCCGTCCGGCGGGGCGCTGTCGGCGAACCCGGTGATGGCGGCGGGCCTCATCCGCATCGGCGAGGCCGCGTCCCGCATCCACGACGGGACGGCGTCCCGGACGCTCGGGCACGCCGCGTCCGGCCCCTGCCTGCAGCAGAACCTCGTCTGCGTGATGTCGGGAGAGAAGAACAATGGCTAACCCCTGTGCGGTCATCGGCGTCGGGCAGACCCAGTACAAGACCAAGCGGCTGGACGTGTCGATGGCGGGCCTGCTGCGCGAGGCGGCCCGCCGCGCCCTCGACGACGCCGGGCTGACCTGGAAGGACATCGACGCGATCGTGGTCGGCAAGGCGCCCGACCTGTTCGAGGGCGTCGTGATGCCGGAGCTGTTCCTGGCGGACGCGCTCGGCGCGACCGGCAAGCCGCTGATGCGGGTGCACACGGCCGGCTCGGTGGGCGGGTCCACGGCGATCGTCGCGGCGAACCTGATCCAGTCCGGCGTGCACGACCGGGTCCTCACGATCGCGTGGGAGAAGCAGTCGGAGTCGAACGCGACGTGGGCGCTGACGGTGAACGGGCCGTTCACGACGTCCCTCGTCGTCGGGGCGGGCGGGTACTTCGCCCCGCACATCCGCGCCTACATGGCCCGGTCCGGCGCGCCCGACCACATCGGCACGCTCGTCGCGGTGAAGGACCGGCAGAACGCGCTGCGGAACCCGTACGCGCACCTGAAGATCCCCGGCATCTCCCGCGAGATGGTCGAGTCGACGCCGATGCTGTGGGAGCCGATCCGCTACCTGGAGACCTGCCCGTCGTCCGACGGCGCCTGCGCGATGGTGCTGGCGTCGGAGGACGCGGCGAAGAAGGCGCCGGGCAAGCCCGCCTGGGTGCACGGCACGTCGATGCGGTCGGAGCCGATGCAGTTCGCGGGCCGCGACAGCGTCAGCCCGCAGGGCGGCAAGGACGCGGCGGCGGACGTGTACAAGCAGGCCGGCATCACCGACCCGCGCCGCGAGCTGGACTGCGCCGAGGTGTACGTGCCGTTCTCCTGGTACGAGCCGATGTGGCTGGAGAACCTCGGGTTCTGCGGCGACAACGAGGGCTGGAAGCTCACCGAGGCCGGCGCGACGGCGTTCGACGGGGACATCCCGTGGAACCCCTCCGGCGGCGTGCTGTCGTCCAACCCGATCGGCGCGTCCGGCATGATCCGGTTTGCGGAGGCGGCGCTGCAGGTCCGCGGGCAGGCCGGCGAGCACCAGGTGGACGGGGCGCGGCGCGCCCTCGGCCACGCCTACGGCGGCGGCGCCCAGTTCTTCGCGATGTGGGTCGTCGGCGGCGACAAGCCCTGATCCAGCCCGGCTCCCGTCCTTTCCCTGTCCCGTGTTCCCCTGGGGGCGACCCCAGGCCCCGTAGGCGCGAATACCCCCTCCGGAGGACGTCCGATGGAGTACAACCACGCTGATCTGTTCGAAGGAGTCGCGGACGCGATCGGCGACCGCGTCGCGGTGGTCTGCGGCGACCGGCGGCTCACCTACGCCGAGCTGGACGAGCACGCCAACCGGCTCGCGCACCACCTGGAGTCGGCGGGCGTGCGGCCCGGGCAGCACGTGGCGATGCAGCTGTACAACGGCGTCGAGTACGCGGCGGCGCTGCTGGCGGCGATGAAGATCCGGGCCGTGCCGATCAACGTGAACTACCGGTACGTCGAGACGGAGCTGCTCTACATCTACCAGGACTCCGACAGCGTCGCGCTGCTGTACGACGTGGAGTTCGAGGAGCGGGTCGCCGCGACGGTCCCGGAGGCGCCGGAGCTGCGGCACCTGATCGCCGTGGGCGGCGAGCCGTCGATCGACGGCGCCGTCCGGTACGACGAGGCGCTGGCGGCGCAGCCGGGGACGCGCGGGTTCCCGGCCCGCTCGGCCGACGACACCTACATCATCTACACGGGCGGGACGACCGGGATGCCGAAGGGCGTCATGTGGTCGACCGAGCAGATGCTGCTGGCGTTCTGGAACCCGACGTTCCCGCGGCCGACCCGGCCGGAGGACGTCGTCGACCTGGCCCGCAACGGCGGTCCGATGATCATGATGCCGATCGCGCCGCTGATGCACGGCGCCGCGCAGATGGCCACGTGGATCGCCTGGTTCATGGGCGCCACGCTGGTCTACGCGCGCAAGTTCGACGCGGCGGAGATCTGGCGGACGATCGAGCGGGAGAAGGTCAACTCGCTGACGATCACCGGGGACGCGATGGCGATCCCGATGGTGGAGGAGCTGGCGCGCGGCGGGTACGACACGTCGTCGCTGCTGGCGTTCGTGTCGACGGGCGCGATCCTGACCGGGACGGTCCGCGACCGGATCCAGGCGCTGCTGCCGAACACGATGATCCTGGACCGGTTCGGGTCGACGGAGTCGGGCTCGACGGCGGAGGCGACGGCGGCCTCCACGCCGGAGAAGGGCCTGAAGTTCGCGCCGGACGTGGAGAACGTGACGGTCCTGGACGACGCGCTCCAGCCGGTGAAGCCGGGGTCCGGGGTGATCGGGCAGGTCGCGCGCACGGGCTACATCGCGCACGGCTACTACAACGACCCGGAGAAGACGGCCCGGACGTTCCCGGTCGTCGACGGGAAGCGGTGGCTGCTCACCGGCGACATCGCGACGGTGGAGGAGGACGGGACGATCGCCGTCTACGGGCGGGGGTCGCAGGCCATCAACACCGGCGGCGAGAAGGTGTTCCCGGAGGAGGTCGAGGCCGTCCTCAAGGGGCATCCGGGCGTGTACGACGCGGTGGTGACGAGCGTTCCGGACGAGCGCTGGGGCAACCGGGTCGCGGCGGTGATCCAGCCGTCGGGCGAGCGGCCGTCGGCCGAGGACCTGGACGCGCACTGCCGCAAGGAGCTATCGGGCTACAAGGTCCCGCGCGTGTACGCGTTCGTCCCAGAGATGAAGCGGTCGCCGGCGGGGAAGGCGGACTACCGGTGGGCGAAGCAGATCGCCGGCGAGGCGGACGGCGAGTGACCCTTGCGCCGGCGGGCGACCAGGAGCCGGTGGGCGAGCAGGGTCGGCGGGTGAGAGGGGCCGGATAGGGGGCGGCCCCGAACCTTCGTGGGATCCGGGGCCAGGAGCGGACCGCCTGTTTAGTGGTCCTAACAAAAGCCAGTTTAGTAGCGCTCCGTTCCTGCCCGGTTCCTCCGCGGTGTCTGGTTCGACACAGCCGGGGGCCGTCCCCCGGCTGGTCCGTTCCGTCCCCGGCGCACTAGACTGAGCCTCTCTATTTCAGAGAAAAGAACGAGAGGTGGGGCGTGGCGATCCCGGACCGCGAGCGGATGATGGCGGAACTGCAGGCGGGGATGCAGCGCTCGACGATGTTCACCGTGCTGCTGCATCACGCGACCGCGAGCAAGGCGGGGATGAACGTCACCGACGCGCAGTGCGTCAACGCGCTCACCCTGGACGGCCCGCAGACCCCCGGCCGGCTCGCCGAGCTGATGGGCATCACGACCGGCGGCGCCATCACCGCCGTGATCGACCGGCTGGAGAAGGCCGGCTACGTCAAGCGGACCCGCGACCCCGACGACCGGCGCCGCGTGATCGTCGAGCTCGTCCCGGAGAACGTCGCCCGGTTCGGCGAGTACTTCGAGCCGATCGCCCGCGTCTTCCGCGAGCGCCTCGCGTCCTACTCCGACGAGCAGATCGCCGTCCTCCTCGACTGGATCAGCGCCAACAACGCCGCGATGCCCGGCGTGATCGAGCAGGTCCGCAACCTGCCCTGACCCGCCGCCGTCCCCCGGGGCTCACCGGGCCGTGAGGCGGCCGCGCAGCAGGTCCATCAGGGTGGCGTGGACGTCGGCGAAGGAGCGGTCGGGGTCGAGGGCGCGCCAGTCGAGCGCGACGGTGAGCACCATGCCGAACACGGCGGACGCGGCGGTACCGGTGTCGAGGTCGGCGCGCAGGTCGCCCGCCTCGACCGCGGCGCGCAGCACGTCCGCGACCACGCCGATGGCGCGCTCCCGGATGAGCCGGGCGGTGTGCTGCCAGTCGCCGCCCGACCGCCACGTCTCGGCGATCAGCAGCCGCGCGAACGACTCGTGCTCCCCGATGAACGCCAGCTCGGCGCTCACCACCGCCTCCAGCGCGTCCAGCGGCGGGCGGCCGGACGCGGCGTCCCGCAGCGCGGCGGCGAGCCGCTCCACCCCGTACTCCAGCAGCGCCGCGAACAGCGCCGCCTTGCTGCCGAAGTTGTAGTAGACGGTGCCCTTGGCGACCCCGGCGCGGTCGGCGATCTGGTCGACGGTGGTGGCGGCGAGCCCGCTCTCCGCGATCAGCTCGATCGCCGCGGTGAACAGCTTCTCCCGCGTCGCGCTGCGCGCCACGTCCCTGCCTCCCACGGTCGGGCCTTCTAGAGCTCCAGCGCCGGGTGCAGGCGTTTCATCGTCCAGACCCGGTTGTGCCGGACGGCCAGGGCGGTGAGCGCGAGCCCGCCCGCCAGGAACGCCGCCAGCACCGCACAACCCTGCCATACCGAGGTCAGGTCGCCGCCACTGATCAGGTGCCGGACGGCGTCGACGACCCACGGCATCGGCAGCCACGGCCGGATCGCCTGGAAGAAGCCGGGGCTGGTCTCGATCGGGTAGGTGCCGGCGGCGGAGGTGAGCTGGAGCATCAGCAGCGCCAGCGCGATGATCCGGCCGATCGGCCCGAACCGGGCGTTCACCCACTGGATCACGGCGAGGAACGCGGCGGACGCCAGCACCAGGAAGCCGGCGAGCCCGGCCCAGTGCTCGGCGCGCAGCCCGAGCGCGAAGTGCAGGACGGCCAGCACGACGCAGGCCTGGGCGGCGCCGACCGCGGCGGCGGGCAGCCAGCCGGCCAGGGCGACGCGGCGGCCCGGCGCGGTGCCCGCGAGCGCGCGCGGGTTCAGCGGCCGCAGCAGCATGTAGATGATCATTCCGCCGACCCAGAGGGACAGCGGCACGAAGAACGGCGCGAAGCCGGTGCCGTAGTTCGGCGCCTTGTTCTCCGTCGAGGACGCCAGCCGGACCGGGTTGCTCATCATGTCATCGCGCGCGTTCCGCTCGCCGTCGCCGTAGGACGGGACCTGCGCGGCGCCCTCGTCCAGGCCGCGGGCGAGCCGCTGGTTGCCGTCGGCGATCTGCGCGAGCGCCGTCTCCAGCGTGACCGCGCCGCCGGAGAGCCGGCCGAGCCCGTCCTCCAGCTGCCCCGCACCGCCCGACAGCGTGCCGAGGCCGCTCGTGAGCTGCGACGATCCGGACAGCAGCTGCCCGGCGCCCGCGTTCACCCGCTCAGTCCCGGCGTTGAGGCGGTCGACGTCGCGGCGCGCCTTCTCGACCTTCGCGGCGAGGGTCGGGGCGTCCTCGGCGAGTTTCCGGGCGGCGGTCCCGACCGTCCGGGCGTCGGCGGCGACCTTGCGCAGGTCGCCGGTGTGGTCGCGGACGTAGCCGTCCACCTGCCGCGCGACGGTGACGACCCGCGCGGCGGCCCGGGTCAGGTCCTGCCGGACGTTCGCCGGGACCTCCGGGTGCGCGGCGAGGTAGGTCTCCAGCTCGGCCTGCGCCTTCTCGGCCTGCCTCACGGCGGCGCCGGTCTGCTCGGGGAGCCGTCCAGCGCCGTCGGCGAGGACATCCGCGCCACGCGCGACCAGCAGCGCGGCCTGCCGGATCTCCGGCGCGCGGTCGCGCAGCAGCGGGACGAGCGTGTCGCCGGCCTTGTCGACGGTGGTGGTCAGCCGCTGCATGCCGGCCGCGACCTGCCCGGTTCCGGTGCGCAGGTCGTCCAGCCCGGACGTGAGCCGCCCGCTGCCGGACCGGGCCTCGTCGATGCCGCCCTTGAGCTTCCCGGCGCCGGACCTCGCGTCGCCCGCGCCCTTCGCAAGCTTCCCGGCGCCGTCGTGCGCCTGCCCTGAGCCGTCCGCCAGCTCGCCGGCGCCTTCGGCTGCCTTGCCGAGCTTGGTGTGGAGCTTGTCGAACGACAGGAAGATCTGGTCCAGGTAGCCGCGCACCGCGTTCCCGCCCGCGGCGGCGCTGATCTCCTTGAACGCGGCCTGCGCGAGCGTCCCGACGACGTAGTTGTTCGCGTCGTTCATCTGGAGCCGGAGCCCCGCCGCCGTCGGCGTCCCGGTCCCGGACGGCGACGCGATGCGCGCGCTGAAGTCCGCCGGGATCGTCAGCGACATGTAGTACTTCCCGGACCGGACGCCCTTCGCGGCCTTGTCCGCCGAGACGGTCTTCCAGTCGAAGACCTGCCGCTTCTTCAGCTCGTCCGCGAGGTCGGCGCCCGCGTGCACGGTCTTTCCGCCGGCCTTGGCGGGCCGGTCCTCGACGACGAGGGCCACCGGCACGTGCCGGAGCCGGGCGTACGGGTCCCAGAACGACCACAGGTACAGGCCGGCGTACAGCAGCGGCAGCAGCACCAGCCCGGCCAGCGCGATGCGCGTCAGCCGGTTCCGTGCGAACCGGCGCAGTTCCAGACCGCCCGGCGTCAGTGCGGGAAGCCTCATCGGGGGGATCTCCCTAGGTCTTATTTCACGGTGGTTCAGGGCAGCCGGACGGTCTGGGCGAAGCCCTCGGCCGGGGCCGGGTCGTGGCAGGCGGCGATGACGGTCACGCCGGAGTCGGCGATGGCGCGGAGACGTCGCCAGAGCGCGCGCTGCCGGTCGGGGGGAAGGCCCTCGTCGACGTCGTCCAGCAGCAGGAGGCGGGGTTCGCCGACGAGCGCGAGCGCGGCGCCCAGCAGCTGCGCCTCGTCGGGGTCGAGGTCTTCGGCGAGGGTGCGGGGATCGGCGTCCAGCCCCGCGCGGTCGAGGGCGGCGCGCATCCGGGCGTCCCGCCCGCGGAAGCGGCCGAGGATCCCCTCGTGGAGCGCGAGCGCCTCCCGCACGTGCTCCCGGACGGTCAGCGCCGGATCGAGCCCGGTCACCCCGGGGACGATCCCGAGCGCCGCGATCCGCTGGACGGCCCGCAGGTCGTCCAGCGCGATCCCGCCGACGCTGCCGGTGCCGCCGGTCGGCTTCATCCGCCCGCCGAGGGCGAGCAGGAGCGCGGTGCGCCCGGACCCGGCGATGCCGCTCACCGCGGCGAGGCCGCCGGCGGGGACGTCGAGGTCGACGTCGTGGAACACCGGTCCGCGGGCGCCGCGCAGCGACAGCCCGCGGGTGCGGACGGCCGCCGCCGCGCGGCTCCCGGCGGCGCCGCGTCCGGCTCCGGGGCGGCCCCCGCCAGTCCCGGAGCCGCGGGAGGGTCCAGAGACGGCCGCGGCGGTCCCCCCGGCCGCGGCGACCGCCCCTGGAGTCTCGGATGCCATCGGTACCTCCGCGGAGCGTTTTTGCACTGACCGGTCAGTACAAAGATAGCTCTGCCGGAAAACCGAACACATCCGACGAATCGGTGACATCAGACACGTGACCGCTCCGCCGCCCGCCACACAGGTCAACAGGCGTGACCTCGGTCACATCGGTCAGCCGAGACCCGGCACCGCCGCCTACGGCCGCCTCCCCTTCCAGGCGCCCCTCATCGGCTGGGCCCTCCACGTCGCCCGCAAAGCCGACTCGGCGCACCCTGCCCACTGACCTCTGCCGACCGACCCCTCTGCCGATTGAGCGCATCCTGCCGGCCGAGCGCGCCCGCTGACCGGGAGCGACCGCGGGTCGGCGGGGGCCGTCCGCGCGACCGCGTTGGCCCGACACGGCCGGGGATGACATGATTTCCGCCGTCCCCAACACAACGGCCCGGGAGGGCGGACCGTGGAACCAGTGCGTCCCGAGGATCCCGCGGAGATCGGCGGGTACCCCGTGCTCGCGCGCATCGGCGCGGGCGGCATGGGCCAGGTCTACCTCGGCGCCACCGGCGGCGGACGGCACGTCGCGCTCAAGGTGATCCGGGACGACTTCGAGAACCCGCAGGCGCTCGCCCGGTTCCGCCGCGAGGTCGCGACCGTCGAGCGGGTCCGCAGCCGGTTCGCCGCCGCGATGGTGGGCGCCGGGCTGGACGCGCCGCCGTACTGGCTGGCGACCGAGTACGTCCCCGGTCCGACCCTCCGGCAGGCCGTCGCGCAGTACGGGCCGCTGCCGCCGGACACCTGCCTGCGGCTCCTCGCGGCGCTGGCGGAGGGCCTGCTGGAGATCCACCGCCAGGGCGTGCAGCACCGCGACCTCAAGCCCGGCAACGTGATCCTCGCGCCGGACGGCCCCCGGCTGATCGACTTCGGCATCGCGCGCGGCGAGGGGCAGACGCAGATCACCCAGACCGGAGCGTGGAACGGCACGCCCGGCTACGTCGCGCCCGAGGTGGTGCGCGAGCAGCTGCCGCTCCCGGCCTCCGACGTGTTCTCCCTCGCCGGGACGATCGCCTACGCCGCGACGGGACGGCCGCCGTTCGGCGGCGGGCGGATCGAGGCGATCATCCACCGGACGCTGAGCGGGGAGATCGACCTCGACGGCGTCGACCCGCGCGTCGCGGACCTCGTCCGGGAGTGCGCGCGGAAGGAGCCGGGCGACCGCATCCCGCTGGAGCGGCTCGCCGGGGTGGCGGCGGGCGCCGGCGCCCTCGCGCAGGACCCCGTGTACCGGCGGCTGGTCGGTGCGCCCCCGATGCTGCCCGTGACCGTCGCGCAGGCCGCCGCGGTCGGGCTCGTCCCGCCCGACCGCACGCGGACCCCGGGCCTGACCGGCGGACGCCGCCGCGCCGCCGTCATCGCGGCGGGCGCCGGGGTCGTCGCCGTCGTGCTGGCGGTCGCGCTCGCCGCCCGCCTCGGCTTCGACGGCAAGGGAGACGGCGGTCACCGGGACGCGGGCGGGCCGTCCGCTGGCTCGGGCAAGAGCCCCGGCGCGAGGACGAGCGGGACGGCCGCGGACGGTCCGCAGACCGGCGCCGGCGCGACGCGCTCCCCGGCCTCGGGCACGACCGGCGGGAACGGCGTCCCGCCCGACAAGATCCTCGTGAAGCAGCCCACCAACGACTTCGGTCAGCTGGCCTGGACGAAGGCGAACTTCAACTGCCTGCCCGCCGTCCGCCCGGAGGACGACACCCTCGCGAGCGACCTGCAGACCTCCGCACCGCGCACGCCCTACGGAGGCAAGACCGTCGAGCTGGGCGCCCGCTTCAAGTACAAGTCGCCGTCGCGCTACTACCTGGCGGTCCAGGTCCGCCCGCCGGCGGGGATGGGCGGGAACGCGGTCACCGGCGTCGTCAACAGCAAGCCGCGTCTCTATCCGGGCGAGAGCGGGTGGCTCTATGTGCACTACCCCGCGGACTTCAAGTGGAGCGGCGCCGGAAGCGAGGCGTTCGCCCTCACCAAGGGCGACTGGACGGTCATCTGGATGCACGTCCGCTCCAACGGCGACGCCTACTACCTGGGCTGCGACGGCTTCACGGTGAAGTGAACCCGCCCGGCCGGCCGTGAAGCGGGCGGGCCGGTCCGCCCCGGACGGAGCGGACCGGCCGAGGAGCCCCGGCTACTTCGCCCTGTACTTCGCGGACGTCTTGGCCAGCGAGGGGTAGTTCTGGTACTTCGAGTACGACTCGAAGACCGCGGTGTTCGTGCCCGCCGGGGACGGCAGGCCCGCCCGGAAGTCGGCGATCCCGTTGAGGATGCCGTTCCAGCCGCAGCCCGACGACCTCGGCACGGCGAACGCGTTGTCGACCGGGGTGGAGGCGAGGACCCCGTTGTCGAGCACGTGCGGCCCCGTGCCGGTGATCGGCTTGTTCGGCGGCGGCGGGTCCGTCGTGGCGTAGGTGAGGTTCAGCACGATCGGGTCCGCGTCGCTTCCGATGAAGCAGGTGTCGCCGAGCAGCGGGTTGATCGTCTTGATCTTGAGCTTGAGGCGGAGCGCGACCGCGCCCTCCGGGGACAGCTCCGGGTCGGCGGCCAGCTGCGGCTGCGCGCTGATCTGCAGCAGCGGGATGAAGTCGGACCCGTCGATGCCGAGGACGCCGCCCTTCACCCGCTGCGGTTCGGCCCGCATCGGGCCGAACACGGCCCACTGCTCCAGGGTGACCGGGTCGTAGCCGTTGGCCCAGGTCATCTTGATCGGCTGGGTGATCGTCTGGTCGATGGACCCGATCTTCAGCTCCCCGCCGCCGATCACCGTGACGGTGCACAGCGCGAAGGCCGGGTCGTATCCCGCCGGCAGCTGGTCGGGGGTCGGGCAGTCGCCGAAGTCCAGGCCGGGCGGGACGTCGTCGGCGCTCGCCGGCCGGGTCAGGCCGGTGAGCGCCAGGGCGGCGAGCCCGGCGCCGAGCGCCGCGGCGGTGAACCGCCTGAAGGGTGCTCTCATCGTCTCAACTCCATGGAGGGGGGTGGAAGGCCCGCGCCCCCGCGGCGGGGAGGGGCGGGCGCGGGCCGGGCGCGGCGCCGCGGTCGGGCGCCGCGCTGGGGGCTGCGCTAGGGCAGGTCGGTGTAGGTCTTGTAGGCCACGTACTGGTTGAAGATCGCCGTGTTGTGCCCGGCGGCCGAGGGCAGTCCGGCGTACAGGTTGACGGCCCAGTTCTCGACGCCGAGATCCAGTCCGCAGCCGTCGGCCTTCGGCACGGCGAAGGCGTTGTCGACCACGGTGGTCTTGAGGACGGTCGGGTTGGTGCCGACGACCTCGGGCGGCGTACCGGAGATCGGGGTGTTCGGCGGCGGGGGGCTCGTCGTGCCGGGCGTGAGGTGCAGCGCGATCGGCTTCGTGTTGGACCCGATGTAGCACTTGCCGCCGAGCAGCGGGTTCTGCACGTTGACCTTGAGGTTCAGGTTCAGCGTGCCGCCGTCGGTGTTGAGGCCGCCCGCGTACTGAGGCTGGGCGTAGACCGCCGTGACGAACGGGTCGCCGAACAGCCCCGGCTGCACCTGGAACCGGCTCGCCTTGAACGAGCCGAAGATCGTGTACTCCTCCAGCGTCACGGGGTCGAAGCCGGTGGTGTAGGTGAGCGTGATCGGGGAGGAGATCGTCTCCTTGATGGACCCGAGCTGCATCGTCCCGCCGGTGGTCACGGCGACGTTGCACTGCGCGTACGCCGGGTCGGCGCCGGAGGGCAGGGCCGGGCAGGCGGAGAAGTCGAAGGACGGCAGGGTGTCGGCGGACGCGGCGGGGGCGGTGGCGAGCCCGCCGAGCAGGCCGCCGGTGACGGTGAGGGCGGCGGCGCCGGCCTGGAGGCGGCGGCGGAGGGAGAGGCGCATGGGTGCTCCGGGCGAAGGGGCGGGACGGGCCGTGGGGGCACGGCCCGTCCCGTGGGGTGGGGTGGGGTCAGGGGGACGGGATCACGGGCCGAGCGTCAGGTCGGCGCCGCCCGGGTCGGTGACGATCTGGAAGTTGCCGTTGGCCGAGGCCGAGGCCGGGCACCTGCTGTCGCCGGAGATGAACTGCAGCGCCTGGCCCGCCAGCTTGCCCTGCCCGTGCGAGTTGGACGGGACGGGCTTGTTGGCGTTGGTCGGGTTGTAGACGTTGATGGTCAGCGGCGTGGAGGTGGTCAGGCCGTAGTGGCACTCCATGCTGGAGATGCCCCAGGCGGGCAGGGTGAGGATGGCCTTGACGTCCACCGAGGGGTTCGGCGCGTCGATGGTGATCGTGCCGTCGCGGTTGCTCGCGTGCGTGGAGTCGTAGTCGACGTGGCCGCCGGTGTAGGGCAGGTTGAGCGCGGTGACCGTGGTGGTGCCGCCGCGGTTGTTGGTGCAGCCGGTCAGCGACACGCTGTTGAGCTGCCCGCCGGTGCCGTCGGACTTGGTGTAGGCGCCGAGGGACGCGCTGGTGCAGGTGTTGATGATCGATCCGAGGCTGCTGAGCCCGGACAGCGTCACGTTGCCGAGGTTGGTGGCGAGCACGTTGCCGGTGTACGGGGAGCCGCCGGAGGTGATGGTGCCGGACGCGAGCGCGGAGCCGGTCATGCCGATGAGCAGCGCGGTCGAGCCGATGAGCGGAATGGCGATTTTGCCGAGCTTTCTCATGCTGTCTCTTTCAGGGTGGGAGACGCGGGCGACGCGGGCGTCCGCACGGCCTGGGCCCGAGGCCGCGTCGGTGGACGCCGCGGCAACCGGACAGAATCATGAATGACGGCGTTCATCAAGAGGGGGGCCATTCCGGCGGGACCCTCGACCGGGTTTCAGCTTTCGGGTTATGGCGCCAGTCGATGTCCGAATATGACCGACGCTGCGCTGTGATAGCGGTCACGCTGCGTGGAGGCCGGCGGCGAACGCGCAGGGTGCGCGGCGACGGGGGCGCCGCCCCGATCTGACTGGTCGGTCATTCCGGTTCCCGGTCAAGCTGGCCGTATCCGGCCACCGGTTCGGGCGGCGGTCCGGGACGCCGCCGGAATCGCGGGCTTCAACTGGTCCAATGCGCCCCGGCCCGCCGGCGCGGGGGGCCGTGCCGGCGGGCCGGGGCGGGCGCATCGGGCGCTAATGAAAAACGGCCACGTTTCTCGAATTTGCGCGCCCGCCGTCAACTCCGGCGGCCCGCCCTAATACGCCGCGGACGCCCCTCTACTCGCTGCGCGCCCCCTGCGGCCCCGGCGTGGCGGATTCCGCTTCGCGGGACGCGGCGCCCGGCCCCCAGCGCTCCGGATCCGGCACGGCGAACGTGTGAAGCAGGCCGTCGCGCAGTTCCGGCAGCGTGGCGGTCTCGCCGCGCGCGATCCGCGAGTACGCGACCTGGTAGATGCCGCCGACGATCGTCTCCGCCATCAGCTCGGGGCTCGGGTAGTGCGGGAAGAGCTCGTGCATGTTGTCGGTCACGACCTGCGCGAACGCGGCCAGCGCCCGGTCCCGGCGCTCGACCGCGAGCGGGCCCGCCGACATCGACTCCACGATGCACATCCGCGCCGCGCGCGGGTTTTCGGACAGATAGGCCAGCAGCGCGCCCAGGCTCGCGCGCACGCGCCCGGTGGCGTCCGGCTCGCCCTGATACGCCTCGACGACGCGGTCCATCATCTGCTCGACGATGACGTCACTTGCCCGCAGAAAGGCGTCGTCCTTGTTCTTGAAATGGACATAGAACGTCGCGCGGGAAACGCCCGCATTGGCGATGATGGAATCCACGGTCAGGCCGCGGTAGCCGGCGGTGCCGGCGATTTCCACGACGGCCGCGAGAATGCGGGCGACCTGGTGCCCGGCGACGTAGTCCCGGGACAGCCGGTGCCGGCCGGAGGGAAGGCGCCCCGGCGCGCGCCCGCGCCCGCGCCCGCGGCCGCCGGCGCCGTCCCGCTCCATGCCCACCCCCGCTCACGTCACCGCTCGGGCGGATCGTCTCATGGCGCGGCCCGCCCGCCCAGGGGCGGCCGGGGCACCGCCGAGCCATGGCGCGCCGCCCCTCCCGGCCGGGCACGAGGGCGGCGCGCCCCGGGTCAGCGGACGGCGATCATGGCGGAGCCGTGGCCGAACAGGCCCTGGTTCACCGCGATGCCCGCGCGGGCGCCCTCGACCTGGCGGCCCTCCGCCTGCCCGCGCAGCTGCCAGGTCAGCTCGCAGACCTGCGCGATCGCCTGCGCCGGGATCGCCTCGCCGAAGCTCGCGAGGCCGCCGCTCGGGTTCACCGGGATCCGGCCGCCCAGCGCCGTCGCGCCGGACCGCAGCAGCTCCTCGGCGCCGCCGACCTCGCACAGCCCGATGTCCTCGTACCAGTCCAGCTCCAGGGCCGTGGACAGGTCGTACACCTCGGCCAGGGACAGCTCGTCCGGGCCGATGCCGGCCTCCTCGTAGGCGGCGTGCGCGATCGCGGCGCGGAAGGGGCGCTCCGGCTCGGGCACCGCGAGCGCGGAGTCGGTGGCGAAGTCGGGCAGGTCGATGACCGTCTTGGGGAACGTCGGCGTCACCGTCGACAGGCCGGACAGCCGCACCGGGTCGGCGATGCCGTTCCGCCGCGCGAAGTCCATCGACGTCAGCACCAGCGCGGCGCCGCCGTCGCTGGTCGCGCAGATGTCCAGCAGCCGCAGCGGGTCGGCGACGACGGCGGACTCGCGGACGTCCTCCAGCGTCACCTCCTTGCGGTACCGGGCGTTCGGGTTCGCCAGCCCGTGCCGGGCGTTCTTCACCTTCACGGCGGCGAAGTCGTCCAGCGTCGCGCCGTGGATCGCCATCCGGCGGCGCGCGTACAGCGCGAAGTAGATCGGGTTGGTGGCGCCGAGGAGGCGGAACCGCAGCCAGTCCGGGTCGTCCGGGCGGTCGCCGCCGACGGGCTTGAAGAAGCCCTTCGGCGCCGCGTCCGCGCCGACGACCAGCGCCACGTCGCACAGCCCCGCGAGGATCTGCGCGCGCGCGGACGCGATGGCCTGCGCGCCGGACGCGCACGCCGCGTAGCAGCTCGACACCCGCGCGCCGTTCCAGCCGAGCGCCTGCGCGAACGTGGCGCCCGCGACGAACCCCGGGTAGCCGTTGCGGATGGTGTCGGCGCCCGCCACGTACTGGACGTCCGGCCAGGTCAGCCCGGCGTCGGCCAGGGCGGCGCGGGCCGCGGCGAGACCGTACTCGACGAAGTTGCGCCCCCACTTGCCCCACGGGTGCATGCCCGCGCCGAGGACGGCGATGTCGCGGTTCGCGCTCACTTGACGGGCCTCCACATCCAGACGGTGTACTCGGCCTCGCCGTCCTCGTAGAGGACGCCCTCCGTCAGCTCGACCTCCATGCCCACCTCGAGGTCGTCGACGGTGTGGCCCGGCGCGACCTGCCCCAGCACGACCATCTTCTCGGCCTCCAGTTCGACGGCCGCGACGGTGTAGGGGACGAACGGGTCGGGCGAGACGTACGGGGGCGGGGGCTTGTAGCGCGAGTCCGCGTAGGACCAGATGCGCCCGCGTCCGGACAGCGCGTGCTCGGTCAGCTCCGAGCCGTCCTTCGGGCCGGTGCAGCGCGGGTTGCGGCAGGCCAGCTCGTTGCGCGGGAAGTAGGGGGTCCCGCAGGACGAGCAGCGCGTGCCGAGCAGCCGCACGTCCCCGCTCTCGGTGGTGAACCAGCCCTCGACGGCCGGAAGGCGTTTCTTGGCGGTGGTCGTCACGCGCGTACGGTAACAACCAAGCGCACGCTCACGACCGGCGCCGTCCCACCCAGCGGACGGATTCCATCCCGGCGGCGGCGAGCAGCCCGACGCCGAGCAGGACCAGGACGTACAGGGCCGTCCCCGTCCAGTGGCCGTGCTCGTAGGCGACGCCCCCGGCGGTGCCGCCGACGCTGCTGCCCATGTAGTAGGCGAACAGGTACAGGGCGGACGCCTGCGCGCGGCCGGTGGTCGCGCGCCGCCCGACCCAGCCGCTGGCCACGGCGTGCGTCCCGAAGAACCCGACCGTGAACACCAGCAGCCCGGCCCCGACCAGCGGCAGGACCGCCGGGAGCGTCAGGCACAGCCCGCACGCCGCCAGCACGAGCGACCCGACGAGCACCTTCCGGCGCCCGGACCGGTCCGCGAGGAGCCCGGCCCGCGCGGACGCCGCCGACCCCGCGACGTTCATCACCGCGATCAGGCTGACCACGGCGTACGGCAGGTGGAACGGGGCGTCCAGCAGCCGGTACGTCAGGAAGTTGTAGACGGTGACGAACCCGGCCATCGCGGTCAGCGCGATCAGGTAGAGGCGGCGCAGGCCGGGATCCCGCAGGTGCGCGAGCAGCGGCCGGTAGTCGACGCGGGACGGCCGGAAGAACCGCGACGGCGGCAGCAGCAGCCAGAACGCGATCGTGAACGCGAGCGCGAGGAAGCCGGTGGCGGCGAGCGCCCACCGCCAGCCCGCGACCTCGGTGACCAGGCCGGGGACGAGCCGGCCGAGCACGCCGCCGATCCCGGTCCCCGCGACGTAGCGGCCCATCGCGCCGCCGAGGTGCTCGCCGTGCACCTCGTCGGCGAGGTAGGCCATCGCGACCGCCGGGACCCCGGCGAGCGCGAGCCCCTGGACGGCCCGCACGGCGGCGAGCGCGGCGAACGACCCGCACAGCGGGATCAGCAGGCCGACCAGCGCGGACGCGACCGACGACACGATCATCACGCGGGTCCGGCCGTACCGCTCCGACAGCGAGCTGACCGGGATCACCGCGATCGCGACCGCGCCCGTGGCGAGCGAGACGAGCAGGCTCGACCGGGCGGGGGAGACGCCGAAGCTCGCCGACAGCTCCGGCAGCAGCGCCTGCGTGCAGTACAGGGACATGAACGTGGTGAGCCCGGCGGCGAACAGGGCGAGGTTGACGCGGCGCAGGCCGGGCGAGCCGAGCCGGTGCCGTTCGGAGAGCTCCAGGGGCGGTGCGACGGTCATGGAGTCCAGCGTCCGCTTCCAGGTCTCATGCGTCCAATGACTATTTGTGCGGAAACCGATGCGGATCCATCATGGATGCATGGATCTGCAGAGTGTGCGGTGGTTCCTCGCGGTCGCCGAGCAGGGGCACGTGACGAACGCCGCGTCCGAGCTGCGCGTCTCCCAGCCCGGGCTGTCGCGCGCCATCGCCCGCCTCGAACGCGAGCTCGGCGTCCCGCTGTTCGACCGGGTCGGCCGCGGCGTCGCGCTGAGCCGGTACGGGCGGGTGTTCGCCGAGCACGCGCGGCGGCTCGCCGCCGAGGAGGAGGCGGCGCGGCGCGCGCTCGCGCAGGCCGCCGACCCGGAGCGCGGCGAGGTGTCGCTGGCGTTCCTGCACACGCAGGGCCCGTCGTTCGTCCCGGACCTGATCCGCCGGTACCGGCGCGACCACCCCGGCGTGGCGTTCCGGCTGAGCCAGGACAACTCCGAGCGGCTCGCCGCGATGGTCCTGGACGGCCGCGCCGACCTCGCGATCACCAGCCCGCCGCCGGCCGCCCCGTCGCTGACCTGGCACCCGCTCGTCACCGAGCGGCTGGAGCTGGCCGTCCCGGCCGACCACCGGCTGGCGGCGCGCGGCAGTGTCCGGGTGCGGGACGTGCTGGACGAGCCGTTCGTCGCCTTCCGGCAGGGCACCGGGCTGCGGGCGCTGACCGAGGAGCTGTTCGAGGCGTGCGGGGCGCGGCCGCGGGTCGCGTTCGAGGGGGAGGAGCACTCGACGGTCCGGGGGCTGGTCGCGGCGGGGCTCGGGGTGGCGATCGTGGCGCCGCCGCCGGCCGGCGAGGACGTCCCGGGCGTCCGGCACCTCGCGCTCGCCGACCCCGGCGGCGTCCGGACGATCGGCCTGGTCTGGGCGGCGGAGCGGACGCGCCCGCCGGTGGTGGAGGGGTTCCGGGCGTTCGTGCTGGAGCGGGGCGGTGAGCTGCGCGGGTCCGCTAACTGACTCGTCAGTCACTTCGGTACAGTGAACCGAGCCTGATTCTGTTGCCGGACCCGTGCCCCCGCGCGGGGCCCGCCGAGAAGGGAAGTTGCGGATGCGGACTGGACTTCAGGGCAAGACCGCCCTGATCACCGGGGCCTCCCGGGGCATCGGGAAGGCGATCGCGGTCGCCCTCGCCGCCGAGGGCGCCAATGTCGTCATCTCCTCCCGCAAGCAGGAGTCGCTGGACGCGGTCGCCGAGGAGATCCGCGCCGCCAGCCCCGGCGTCGGCGTGCTCCCCAAGGCCGCCCACGTCGGCCACGCCGACGAGGCCGCCGCCTGCGTGGACGCCGCCGTCGCCGAGTTCGGCGCCGTCGACGTCCTGGTCAACAACGCCGGCACCAACCCCTACTTCGGCCCGATGGCCGACATCGAGCCCGCCGCCGCCGCCAAGACCGTCGAGATCAACCAGTTCGCGATCGTGCAGTGGACCCAGCTGGCCTGGCGCGCGTCCCTCCAGGAGCGCGGCGGCGCCATCATCAACATCGCCTCCGTCGGCGGCATGGTCACCGAGCACGGCATCGGCTACTACAACGCCACCAAGGCCGCGGTGATCCACCTCAGCCGCCAGTTCGCGGTCGAGCTCGCGCCGAAGGTCCGCGTCAACTGCATCGCCCCCGGCCTGGTCAAGACCCACCTCGCCCGCGCCCTGTGGGAGAACAACGAGGAGCAGATCGGCAAGCACATGCCGCTCGGCCGCATCGGGGAGCCCGAGGACATCGCCAACGCCGCGGTGTTCCTCGCCGGCGACGCCTCGTCCTGGATGACCGGGCAGACCCTCGTCGTCGACGGCGGTTCCACCGTCCGGCCATCGATCGCCTGAGGAGGGCGCACATGTCTCGCTGGGGACTGACCATTCCGCTGACCGGCGTCCCGCTCGCCGAGCACCGCGAGATCGTCGCGGGCCTGTCCGAGCTGGGCTACACCGACGCCTGGTCCGCCGAGACCAACGGCACCGACGCCTTCACCCCGCTCGCGCTGGCGTCCCAGTGGGACCCGGCGCTGCGCCTCGGCCCCGCGATCGTGCCGGTCTACACCCGCGGCCCCGCGCTGCTGGCCTCGCACGCCGCCACCCTCGCCGACCTCGCGCCCGGACGGTTCGTCCTCGGCATCGGCACCTCGTCCGACACGATCGTCGAGCGCTGGAACGGCATCCCGTTCACCGAGCCGTACAAGCGCACCCGCGACACCCTCCGCTTCCTGCGCAAGGCGCTCGCCGGCGAGAAGGTCAAGGAGGACTACGAGACCTTCTCGGTCAAGGGCTTCAAGCTGGAGAACGCCCCCGCGACGCCGCCGCCGATCGTGCTGGCCGCGCTGCGCCCCGGCATGCTGCGGCTCGCCGCCCGCGAGGCCGACGGCGCCATCACCAACTGGCTCGCCCCCAAGGACGTCCGGACGGTCCGCGGCGTCCTCGGCGACGACCCGGAGCTGGTCGCGCGGCTGTTCGTCTGTCCGACCGACGACGCCGAGGAGGCCCGCGGGATCGGCCGCTGGATGATCGCCGCGTACATGAACGTGCCCGTCTACCGGGCGTTCCACGAGTGGCTCGGCCGCGGCGAGGCGCTGCGCCCGATGAACGAGGCGTGGGCCGCCGGGGACCGCAAGAAGGCCCTGGAGGTCATCCCGGACGAGGTCGTCGACGACCTGATCGTGCACGGGTCGCCGGAGGCGTGCCGGGCGCGGATCCGCGAGTACGCCGACAACGGGCTCACCACCCCCGTCCTGGCGATCGTCCCGGGCGGCGGGCTGTCGCCGGCGGAGGCCGTGCGGGCCCTCGCCCCGAACGCCGGCTGAGACGCGGATCCGGCGCCGCCGGGCCGGGGATCCGTCGCTCTTCGCGGCCGAAAGTTCGCTCGCCGTGAGGGTTTGCCGCACCGCGCAGTGGGGAGGGTGAGGCAGACCCCCATCCGAAACGAACCCCATGAGACGTGAGGAGCTGATCGTGCTCACGCTGACCAGCGGTGCCGTCCAGGTCATCAATACCGTGACCGCCAGCCCGGAGCTTCCGCCGGAGACCGGCATCCGCATCGAGTCCGGAGTCGATGGCTCGGACGCGCTGCGGCTCTCGGTGGCACCCGCCCCGGAGGCCGGAGACCAGGTCGTCGAGGAAGAGGGCGCCAAGGTCTACCTGGAGCCGAGCGTCGCCCAGCTGCTGGACGACAAGACCCTGGACGCCCAGGTCGACCCGCAGGGCGACGTGGCGTTCACCATCGCCGAGGGAACGGCCATGTGACGTGACCGCCCGCCCCCGGGCGGGCCCGAGACGAGGGGCCGGGGTGCCGATCCGCGCGATCGGCGCCCCGGTTTCGTCCTGTCAACGGACGGCCGCCACCACGGCGACCACGGCGAAGACGAACGCCGCGGTCGTCAGCACGAGGAAGGCGGCGATCACCGCGCAGGCCAGCCCGCGCGGCTGGTCGCGCCAGGTTCCGTAGCGGTCGCGCACCTGCCGGTCCAGCTCCCTCCGCCGCGCCCGGCGCCTCTCGTCCTCCGGGTCCTGCGATGGCGGCGTCGTCACGGTCGCCAGTCTGGCAGAACCCGCCTCGCGGAGCGGCCCGGGCTCAGCCGTTCTCCGGGAACGACGGGTGGGGGCCGAGCGCCCAGTACTCGAACAGCCCGTGGCCCGTCGCGGCGTCCCCCGGGGCCGCGCCGTCCAGGTACTCGTAGCGCCCGACGGCGTCGACCATGCCCCACATACGGGCGGCATCGTCCGGTTTGCGGGTGTCGTAGGTGACGCCCTGGACCTTCAGATCGGGCCCCTGGTACATGCCGTGCTTCCAGTCGGGCTCCAGCCCGTACCCGGTCCCGACCATGAGGTGGACGGGGAGAATGGGTGTCGCGCGGACCTCGAACGGCTCACCGCCCGGGGGAGCGAACCGTAGCGTCGCCGCCACCACGTCCCGCGTCCCCTCCGCGTACTCCGGCCGGTACTCGGGACGGCCCAGGTACTCGGGCTCGCGGCCGTCCGGCCAGACGCGCGTCGCCTCCTCCAGCAGCCGGCGGCCCTTCTCGTCCTCCTGGAGGATGCAGAGGATCGAGTGGTCCTCGAACTGCATCGGCGCGTACAGCCAGTAGAACGTCCCGGCGTTCTTCACCTGGATGCCGGGCGGTTCCGGTTCGCCGACCGGGCGGATCCCCCAGGAGCGGTCGCGCGAGCCCCACCAGTGGTCCGGCGTGACGTCGATGGTCTCGCCCTCGACGGTGATCGTGCCCGTCCAGCGGCCCGTCTGGGCGAGGCGCCGCGAGTCGAACACCACCCGCTCCTGCCAGCGCAGGTAGTGCGGCGGCTCCAGCGTCGCCGGGATCGCTCCGTCCCAGGTCAGGTCGAACGACAGGCCGTGTCCGGTCTCGTCGAGGACGACCCGCAGCCGCTTCAGCCCCTCGATCACCTCGACGCGGAACGGCCCGACCGACGTGTCCATCCGGTCGTTCCCGAGCTCCCGCGACGCCCGGACGACCTTGTGCAGCGGCCCCCGCCGGATCACCGCGAACGCGTCCATCACCCCGAGGTTCGGGTACTGCCCGACCCCGATGAGCATCATCATCTCGTCCGAGCAGGGGTGGACGTTGAAGTAGTAGCGGTCGTAGAAGTTGCGGTCCGACGTCGTGACGTGCCGCATCACCTCGGGAGCCTGGTGGATCGGGTAGTCGTCGAGCGGCGAGAGGGTCACGTGTCGCCTCCGAGGATGCGCGCGAGCAGCTGCGTGCAGTTGTTGTTGTAGGGGAAGTCGGAGTCCTCGCCGATCCAGCCGAAGTCCACCATGGCCTGGCCGATCCGCGCCATGATCACCGAGAACTTGAAGCCGGAGAGGATCTCGTAGTACGGCATGTCCCGGACCGGCCGCCCGAGCAGCTCCTCGTAGCGGGCGATCGTGTCGGCGTAGGACGGGAACCCGTCCAGCCGGGCGGCGCCGACGCCCTCGGAGTGGTGCCGGTCCAGGAACATGAACCAGGCGAGGTCCTCCTCGGGGGCGCCGAGCATCGCCGTCTCCCAGTCCAGGACGGCGGCGGGCGCGCCCGACCGAAAGATCACGTTGCCGATGCGGGCGTCGCCCCACAGCGCGACCGGCGGGTCCGGCTCCTCGGGGCGGTTCGCCTTCAGCCACTCCAGGGCCTTCAGCGCCGTCTCCTGCGGGCCCTTGTACGCCCAGTGCAGGTAGTGCTCGTAGTAATTGAGGCGCTGCTCCAGGCCCGGCGCGCCCCACTCGGGCATGTCGAGGAAGCCGAGGCCGAGCTCGCCGACGTCGAGCCGGTGCAGCCGCGCGATGATCTCCAGCGTGGACCACCACATCGCGGCCCGCTCCCCGGGCGCGATCTCGGTCACCCAGCCGTCCATGTGGTACGGCGGCATGTCGGTCGGGACCCGGCCGTCGATCCGGCCCATCACGAAGAACGGGGCGCCCAGCACGGCGTCGGACGGCTCGTACCAGCGGATCGGCGGCACCGGGATGTCGGTGCGCTCGTCCAGGATCCGCATCAGCCGGTACTGCTCCTCGAAGCGCGGCTCGGGGAAGATCTGGTAGTTCGCGGGCGCGACCCGGGCGACGTAGGGCTCGCGCCTCGTGGTGCCGTCCTCGGTCCACTCGGCGTCGAACATCAGGGTCTCGCTGGAGAAGCCGCTCGTCTGCGGCGTCTCCAGGTGGGGGATCGCGGCCCCGGGCAGCCGCTCCCCGAGCCAGTCCGCCAGGGCGGTCCGGGTGATCTCGGGATCGCGTTGGTCGGGAACGGGCATTCGCCGCCTCCTCGGTCCGGTGCACGCCCGAACTAGAACGCGTTCTAGTGGCGTTCACCGTGTTGTATCAGCGGTGATAGCGCCGGTCAATGGTCCGTTCACCGGACCCGCGTGGAAAACTGGCGGAATGCGTCTCACCAAGCTCGGCCACGCGTGCGTGCGGCTCACCGAGGACGACCGCACCCTCGTCATCGACCCCGGCGGCCTCACCGGGGACGCCGACCCCTACGCCGGGGCGCGGGCCGTCCTCGTCACCCACGAGCACTTCGACCACTTCGACGCCGACGGCCTGCGCAAGGCCATGGCCGCCGACCCGGCGCTCGAGGTCTGGACGTCCCGGACCGTCGCCGAGAGCCTCGCCGACCTCGGCGGGCGCGTCCACCAGGTCGGCCACGAGGACGCCGTCACCGTCGCGGGCTTCGACGTCCGCGTCTACGGCGAGGACCACGAGATCATGCACCCCGACCTGCCGCCGATCCCGAACGTCGGCTTCCTCGTGGACGGCGAGGTCTTCCACCCCGGCGACGCGCTCACCGTCCCCGGCGAGCGCGTCCCGACCCTGTGCCTGCCGGGCAACGCGCCCTGGATGCGGGCCGTCGACCTGTACGAGTACACCCGCGCCGTCCGCCCGGAGCGCGCCTTCGCGATCCACGACGGCCTGCTCAACGAGGTCGGCCTGTCGGTGATGGAACGCGTTCTCACCGGCGCCGGCGAGGAGCTCGGCCGGGAGTTCCGCCGCCTCGCCCCCGGCACCACCGTGGATCTGGCCCGCCCGTGAACCGTCCGCACCCCCCGGCCCCCCGGTCCATCCAGGCGGTCTTCTTCGACATCGGCGAGACGCTGATCAACGAGGGCGAGATCTACGGCCGCTGGGCCGACTGGCTCGGCGTCCCGCGGCACACGTTCCTCACCAAGCTGGGCGCGATCCTCGCCGCCGGCGGGAGCCACCAGGACCTGTTCGAGTACTTCCGGCCCGGGTTCGACCTGGAGGCCGAGCAGAAGCGGCGCGCGGCGGCGGGCGTGCCCAACGGGTTCGGCCCGGATGACCTGTACCCCGACGCGCGGGCCTGCCTGGCGTCGCTGCGCGAGCAGGGGCTCTACGTCGGGATCGCCGGGAACCAGCCGGTGGAGGCGGCCGAGCAGATGGAGGCCCTCGGGCTGGACGCCGACGTCATCGGCATCTCCGACGTGTGGGGCGTCCAGAAGCCGGCGACGGAGTTCTTCGAGCGCTGCGCGCAGATCGCCGACGTGCTGCCGGACCGCGTCCTGTACGTGGGGGACCGCATCGACAACGACGTGCGGCCCGCCGTGGCGTTCGGGATGCGGGCCGCGTTCCTGCGGCGCGGCCCCTGGGGCCACATCCAGCAGGACGACGAGGCGCTCGCCGAATGCCTGTTCGTCCTGGACGACCTGGAGGACCTCCCCGCGCTCGTCGCCCGGCACAACGCCCCCTAGGGAAGATCCCGTACCCCTCGAGAGGGACGGGCAAAGGGTTCGGAAGGGGGATGTCGGGCAGGATGCCCGGTTCGTAGCGTGAATGGTGTGGCCGCAAGAAGCGCGGCACACGGGCCGGGAGGCCCGCGTTCACGGATCGACGGATCGGGGAGAGAAGAAACATGAACGGCCTTTATCGTCCGCGCCACGGCCGGATCATCGCCGGCGTCTGCGCCGGGCTGGCACAGCGGTTCGGCATGGCGCCGTGGACCGTCCGGCTGCTCGCCCTGCTGTCCTGCCTGCTGCCGGGCCCGCAGTTCGTCGTCTACCTGGTGCTGTGGGTCATGATGCCGAGCGAGGACCGGTACGTCGCGCGCGCCCACTGAGTCAGCGCGCACTGATCAAGATCATCGGAATGGCTCGACCGGGCCCGCCCTTGGGTGTTAGATCGGTGCACAGCATCACAGGGGCGGCGGCACCGCACGAGCGGGCGGCTCCGCGGCCCCGAGGAGGGAGCCGTGGTGCCGGAGCAGGGCCCGGGTCCGGGACGGGCGGCGGAGCACGCCGCCCCGGAGGCGGCGGGCGTCCGGCGGGACCCGGCGGCCGGGGACGCGGCGGACGCCGGATCCGCGCTCGACGCGGCGCAGGCCGCCGAGCGCGCCGCGCGCCTGCTCGGCCACCTGCGCGACCTCGCGCGGTCCCGGCGGCGGCCGTCCCGTGACCTGGCCGACCACGAGCAGGTCCACTGGCTCGCCGACCTGCCGGGGGACGTGTACGTCGAGACCGACGCCGGCCCCGGCGACGTGCTGTTCAGCGTCCCCGTCATCCCGCTGAGCCCGCCCGCCGTGCTGGAGGAGTTCGACGGCTGGCTCGGCCTGCGGCACTGGTACCGGATCCTGCGCGACCTCGCCGACCACGACGTCGTCCTCGCCGCCGGCCTGTTCGCCTGGCGCCCGCCCGGCGCGCCGCCCGTCCACGACCACCTGCTCGGCACCCCCGTCCGGATCGCGCTGGACGAGCGCACCGAGCGCATCGACGTCGTGCTCGCCGGGCGCACCGCGCTGCGCGACCGCGAGCTGCTCGCGGGCACCCCCGGGTTCCGGCCCGCCGACTGGCTGTCCGACGCCGTCCAGGCCGGGCAGGGGTTCGGGCTCACCGCCTCCGTCGGCGACGTCCTGCGCAAATGGTGCGCGACCGCGATCAGCGGCACCGTCGACTACCGGGAGGACTGGGCCGCCGAGGGCAGCCCCACGCCCGTCCCGCGGCTCCGGCTCGCGCCCGCCCTCGTCGTGCGGCCGCCCGGCCGCGAGGCCGCCGCCGACTACTGCAACCGGCTGATCGGCCTGCTGCCCCGGGGCGTCCCCGACGGGCTCGCCCGGTTCGTCGACCCCGGCCGCCGCCCCCAGGTCATGCACGTGCCCGAACGCACCCCGCAGACGGTGCCCGACCTGCTCACCGGGCTGCTGGTGCGCGGCCACCGGGTCCTCGTCGCCACGTCCGGCGCGTCCGCGTCCGCCGCGCTCCGCGCCGCCCTCCCGGCCGACCTCGCCGGCCTCACCGTCGCCGACCCCGCCACCGCGGCGCAGGCCGCCGACGCCGTCCGCGCGCGCGCCGCCGCGCCCGTCCCCGACATCACCGACCTCGCCGAGAAGCAGGCGCAGGCCGAGCAGGACGTCGCCGAATTGACCGAGCACCTGCGCAGCGGCTCTGTCGCCGACCTCGGGTCCGGCTACCGGGGTGCGCGCGGCGAGCTCGCCGAGCGGCTCCGCGCCGAGGCGCCCGGCCTGTCGTGGATGCCCGTCGCCCCCGACCTGCCGCCGACGCCGCCGATCTCCGCCGCCGAGGCCGCCGAGCTGGTCGTGCTCCTCGCCGACGAGACCCCGGAGCGCAAGGCCCGCACCGCCCAGCGCGACGTCGACCCCGGCACCCTGCCCAGCGCGCCCTACGTCCGGACCCTCATCGAGGCGGAGGCGGTCGCCGCGGCCCGCGTCCAGCGGTCCGAGACCGACCTGTCGCGGCGGCTGCGCGCCCACGACGTCACCCTCCTCGCCCGCCTCGACGGCGCCGCGTCCAACGTCGGCGCCGCCCTCCGCGACCTCGGCCTCGACGGCCACCCCGGCGGCTGGAACCCCGCCGACCTCGCCGTGCGCGCGTTCGCCGACGCCCTCGCCCACCGCCGCCCGCTCGTGTGGGCCCGGGTCGCCGAGATGGCCGCCCGCGCCGGCTGGGCCGAGCGCGCCCTCGGCCGCATGGGCGGCCACCGCGTCGGCCTCCCGCCCGGCGAGCTCCACCTGCGCCGCCTCGCGTCCGCCGCCCAGGACCTGCGCAACCACCTCGCCGAGGGCGGCAGCCTCAAGCGCGGGCCGCTGCGGTCCGCCGCGCAGAAGCAGGCGGACGCGCTGCTCGCCGGCATCACCGTCGACGGCGAGCCGCCCGCGACCGCCGAGGCCCTGGAGCTGGTCTTCACCGACCTCATGATCCGGATGACCTGCCAGGAGCTCCAGTACGTCTGGGAGGCCGCCGGGATCTCCTTCCCCGCCGACCTGCCGCCCGCCGACCGGGTCGCCCGGTTCGTGCGCGCCCACGCCCGGCTCGAACGCGTCCACCAGGCCGTCCCGTACGTCGACGAGACCCGGGGCCTGCTCGACCGCGCCGGCCTCGCCGTCCCGCTCAGCCATCCGCTCCAGTGGTACGGCTACGTCGCCGCCCTGGAGAGCGCCTTGGAGGGGCTCGGCGTCAACCGCGCCGCCGCCGACCTCGACGCCCTCCGCGACTCCATCGGCCCCGCCGGGCCCGGCGCGCCGCCCGAGCTCACCGCCGCCCGCGCCGCCATCGACGCCCGCGACGCCGACGCCTACGGCCGCTGCCTCGGCGCCCACGCCGAGGCCCGGCACGAGCGCGCCCTCCAGCTGCGCTGCGAGGAGCTCCTCGACCGCGTCCGCGCCGTCCACGCCGACCTCGCCAACCTCCTGCTCGCCACCGACGGCGACGAGGCATGGCACACCCGCACCCGCCACTGGGACGACGCCTGGGCGTGGGCCCGCGCCTCCGGCCGCCTCGCCGAGACCGCGCTCTCCCCGACCGAGCAGCGCCTCCGGGCGTCCCTGAACGCCGCCGAGGAACGCCTCCGCGCCTCCAGCGCCGCGCTCGCCTCCGCCCGCGCCTGGGCCGCCGTCCGCGCGGCGCTTCCTCCGGCGCCCGCCTCGCCGCTCGAGACCGTCCCCGCGTGGATCGTCCCGCTGTGGCGCATCCCCGACACCCTCCCGCCGAGCCCGGACGCCTTCGACGCCGTCATCGTGGACGGCGAGCAGGACGCGGGCGCCGAGGCGCTCTTCCTGCTCTGGTTCGCGCCCCGCACCATCCTCGTCGGCCCCGCGGGACCCGACCTCCCGGCTCCCGAGGGCCCGCCGCCCGCGACGCCGCTGCCCGCCTCGCTCCACGACGCCGTCAGCCCGACCGCGTCCCTGTTCAGCCTCCTCGCGCCTCCTCCCGAGCCGGAGCAGGGCCGTCCCAGGCACGCCCGCTCCAAGGCCGACGCCCCTCGCGCCGCCGACGCTCCTCGCGCCGCCGACGAACCCGCGCCTCCCGGCCGCCATGCCCGCCCTCCGGGCGACCCGCCCGCTCCTCGGCCTGACGTCCGTGAAGGGGGCACGGCACCGCCGCGCCCGCCCGACGCTCCGCAGCGGATACCGCAGCAGCGCGGGGCCGGCGGGTACCCGCCCGGGCAGGCGGGGCCTCCCGCCCCGGCGCGGCGTCCGGACGTCCGCCAAGAGGGTGCGGCGGGCCCGGGACCCAGCGGGCCCCCGCGCTGGCCGCTGGACCCCGGCCCCGGCGGTCGCCCGCCTGCACAGGCGGGGCCGCCCGCGCCCGCGCGACGCCCTGACGCGCGGGAGCAGGAGCCCCGGAGGGACGTCCCGCGCCGGCCGCCGCAGGAGAGCGCACCCGAGCCCCCCGCCGAGCGCGCGGGCGCCGGGGGACCGCAGGGGGAGGGGCCCCGGATCCGGCGCGGGCGGTCGATCGCGACGTACCGGCGGCCCGAGCTGATCGAGATCGTCGCGCGCGTCGCCGAGCACGAGCCCGACCTCACCGACGACCAGCTCGTCGATCTGGTGAGCCGCCTGCTGGCCTGCCCGGAGGACGAGGCGCTGCTCGTCGGCGCGCGCCTGCGGTACGCGGTGGAGGTCTACCGGGAGCGGTCGGCCGGGTAGGCCCCCGCCGGCGCCCGGTGACCGAGCGGCGCCGCCCGGTCAGCGGGTGCGGGAGCCGTACGCGGGGCCGAACACCACGAGGAGCGCCCGGTCCTCGGTGACGTCGGTGAACCGGTGCTCCTCGCCCGCGGGCGAGGGTAACCGGCGGGTCAGGGCACCGACAGGACGATCTTGCCCTGGATGTGGCCGCCCTCGGCGCGCTCGTGCGCCTTCGCCGCGTCGGCCAGGTCGTAGACGGAGTCGATGCCCGCGCGGAGGGACCCGTCGGCGAGGAGGGCGGCGAGTTCGGCCATCTGGGCGCCGTCGGAGTGGACCTGGCCGCCGCGGAACTCGATGCCGCGGCGGGCGGCCTCCTCGCGGTGGTAGTCGCCGTGGAACACGGGGCTGATCGTCCCGCCGTCCTTGACGGTCTTGAGGAAGCGGTGGGCGTCCGGGCCGCCGACGGTGTCGATGACGAGGTCGACGTCGCGGACGGCGTCCTCGGCGGCGGTCGCGGTGTAGTCGACGTACTCGTCGGCGCCGAGGCCGCGGAGGAAGTCCTCGTGCCGGGACGAGGCGACCGCGATGACGTGGGCGCCGCGGGTCTTGGCGAGCTGGACGGCGAAGTGGCCGACGCCGCCCGCGGCGCCGTTGACGAGGACGGTCTGCCCCTCGGGCAGCCGCACGTGGTCGAACAGGTACTGGTAGGCGGTCAGCCCGGCCATCGGGACGGCGGCGGCCTGCACGTGGTCGACGCCGTCGGGCTTGCGGGCGAGGTGCGCGGCGGGCGCGGTCGTGTACTCGGCGTAGGCGCGGCCGCCGTCGTCCAGGCTGGGGAAGCGGATCAGGCCGAAGACGGCGTCGCCGACGGCGAACCCGGTGACGCCGGGTCCGACGGCGGCGACGACCCCGGAGGCGTCGGAGCCGGGCGTCCAGGGGAACGGGATCCGGGGGCGCTCGCCGCCGGGGAACAGCTCGGCGGGGATGTTCGAGTAGCCCCTGCGGGCGTACCAGTCGGGCGGGTTGAGGCAGGCGGCGTGGACGCGGATCAGGACGTCGCCGGGGCCGGGCTCGGGGACGGGCACGTCGTCGAGGACGAGGACGCCGGGGTCGCCGTGGCCGTGCGCGCGGATCGCTTTCATGGGTAACCTCCAGAGAAGTGGAGCACTGCTCCGGAATAGTAACCGGAGCAGTGCTCCGATTGTCAACGCCCTAGGATGCGGAACATGACGCGTGCGCTGCGGGCCGACGCCCAGCGGAATCGGGAGCGCATCCTGGACGTGGCGACCGCGGTCGTGGCGGAGCAGGGGACCCAGGCGTCGCTGCGCGACATCGCGCGTCGCGCCGGGGTCGGGATGGGCACGCTCTACCGGCACTTCGCGACGCGCGAGGAGCTGCTGGAGGCGCTGCTCGGCGGGCGGTTCGACCGGCTCGCGGACCGCGCCGAGGCGCTGCGGGACGCGCGCCCGCCCGGGGAGGCGCTGGCCGCGTGGCTGCGGGAGTTCGCGTCGGGGGTCGCCGCCTACCGGGGGCTCGCCGCGTCCCTGGTCGCCACGCTGGAGGACGACACCACGGCGCTGCACGCGTCCTGCGGGCGCATGCGGGCGGCGGGCGCCGACCTGCTCAGGCGGGCGCAGGAGTCCGGGGACGTCCGCGAGGACGTGGACGGCACCGACCTGTTCGCCCTGCTCGGCGCGGTAGCGTCGATCGCCGACACGGCGCCGTCCCTCGCCGCGCGCCGCGACCACCTGCTGGGGCTGGTGATGGACGGGCTCGCCGCGCGGCGCTGAAGTGGGATTTCCCGCCACTCGCCGTATTCGGTCGTTGGTTGTCTGTACAAAGGTCCCTGTGACGGGGTGGGACGAGGGCGCGCGGGCGAGGCTGCGGGCGGCCGTGGCGCGCGGCGACGCC
>NZ_JBEYYT010000055.1:0-35145 GCF_040645715.1 Spirillospora sp. NPDC046719
GCCGGACAGCGACGCGCCGCGCTCGCCGACGCGGGTGTCGAGGCCGTCGGCGAGGGCCGCGACGAACCCGTCGGCCTGCGCGAGCCGCAGCGCCTCCCAGACGCGCTCGTCGGGGACGTCCAGGCCGAGTGTCACGTTCCCGCGGACGGTGTCGTCGAACAGGAACGTCTGCTGCGGGACGAGCGCGGCGGTCTCCGCGACGCCGCCCTTGCGGACGTCCCGCAGGTCCACGCCGTCCAGCAGGACCGACCCGTCCGCCGGGTCGACGAGCCGGACCAGCAGCGAGGTGAGCGTCGACTTGCCGGACCCGGTCGGCCCGACGACCGCGACGGTCCGGCCGGGGGAGGCGGTGAACGACACGTCGTGCAGGACCTCGCGGTCGCCGTCGGCGCCCTCGTAGGCGAACCGGACGTCGCGGACCTCCAGCGCGGCGGCCTTGTCCTCGCCGAGCGCCGCGTCGCCGAACGGCAGCGAGCCCGTCGCGTCCAGCACGCCGCGGACCCGCTGCCAGCCGACGACGCTGCGCGGCACCTCCGCCAGCACCCAGCCGAGCGCGCGGATCGGCCACGACAGCAGCGTGAACAGGTAGGCGACGTGGACCAGGTCGCCGGCCGTCATCGCGCCGGACTCCAGCCGCACCGACCCGATCAGCAGGACGGCGAGCACGCCGAGGTTCGGCAGCGCCTCCAGGACGGGGTCGAACAGGCCGCGGATCCGGCCGACCGCGATGTTGGCGTCGCGCAGTTCGTGCGCCCGTTCCCGGAACCGCTCGGTCTCCGCCTCCTCGCGGCCGAGGGTCTTGACGACCAGGCCGCCCTCGAAGCTCTCGTGCGCGACCTCGCTGACCTCGGCGCGCAGCTGCTGCGCCCGGGTCGCGACGGGCGCGAGCCGGCGCTGGTACACCACGTTGATCAGCGCGATCGCCGGGAAGATCAGGAAGCCGACGGCGGCGATCGCGACGTCGGTGAGCAGGATCGACACGGCGGCGATCAGCAGCATGAACACCACGCCGACGGCCATCGGCAGCGGCGCGATCGGCGCCCACACCGCCTCGACGTCGGCGTTGGCGTTGGACAGCAGCTGCCCGGTCGGGTGCCGGTGGTGCCAGGCGAGCGGCAGCCGCAGGTACTGCCGGGTCACCGACCGCCGGTAGGCGGCCTGCATCCGGTACTGCATCAGCCCCGCGTAGAAGCGGCGGCCCGCGACGCCGAGCGACTTCAGCAGCGCGACCCCGATGATCGCCGCTGCGGCGCCGGACAGCGCCCCGGCCGTGGTGCGCCCTTCCCGGAACGCCGGGAGGACGACGGTCTGGGTCGCCCAGCCGAGCACCTGGGCGGTCGCGACGGTCATCGCCGCGTAGACCGCGCTGGCGATCACCGAGACGGTGAACACCCGCGGCTCGGCGCGGACGGCGACCCACAGCACCCGCAGTCCCTCGCGCAGGACATGGGGGGACACGCGTCTGGACGCAGGCGGCACGGTTACTCCTCGATCACGGCACGGTGACCCGCGGTGATGCCCCCTGCGTGTGGGGATGTGGGGGTTCCGCGGGCCTGACTAGTCCCTACCATGCGGCCCTGACGCTTATTCCCGCCCCGGCTCCCGCGGCCTACGATCATCCGATGAGCACGCCCGAGGACGACCCCGTCCGGCGCGAGCGCGGCCTGCTGGCCGGCGCCCTGGCCGAGGCGGGCGCCGACGCGCCCACCAGGTGCGGCGGCTGGGACGCCCGCGACCTGGCCGCGCACCTGGTCGTCCGGGAGGGGCGGCCGGACGCCGCGCCCGGAATACTGCTGCCCCCGCTGGCCTTCTACACCGAGCGCGTCCGGCGCCGCACCGCGCGGGCCGTGCCGTTCGACCGCCTGGTGGAACGGTTTCGGCAGGGTCCGCCGAAGTTCTCGCCGTACGCGGTTCCGGGCGTGGACAAAACTGCCAACGGTGTCGAGTTCTTTGTTCACCATGAGGACATCCGCCGGGCCGGGCCGGACTGGGAGCCCAGGGACCTGTCCGGTGAACTCGAGGAACTTCTCTGGAGACGGATAAAAATTGCCCGCTTTGTCCTAAGAAAAGTTCACGTCGAGGTAACGCTGGTGCGGCCCGACGGGAGGAGCGCCCGGGTCTCCGGCGGAGCCCGCGGACGGGGCCGGAGCGGGGGCGGCGGCGGCTCGGGCCCCGTGCGGGTGCACGGGCCCGTCGGGGAACTGGTCCTGTGGGCGCTCGGCCGTACCGACGTCGCGAAGGTCCGCCTCACCGGGCCCACGGACTCTGTCAAGACCCTGACCGAGACCGGTTGGAGTCTTTAACGGGCAGGTAACGGCAGGGTTCGCTGAGAGGCGAAACGCAAGCCTTCCCGCTCCTGCGTTTTACGCGGAACCGGTGATACGGTGGTGCGGTCGGTTGCAGTCGTGGTTCTCGATCGTTTGTCCAGACGCCCGCGGACTGATGGCAGCGGGCGTTTTGGCTTTTCCGGGACCGTACCGGGGGCGAGAGCGTTCCGCAGCGACCGCGCCGGGCCCGCGAGGTGTGGGCCCGTGTTTTGCCGCAAGGAGAAAGACATGCCCCAGCAGGGCACCGTGAAGTGGTTCAACGCCGAGAAGGGCTTCGGCTTCATCGCCGTGGACGGCGGCGGGCCGGACGTCTTCGTGCACTACTCGGCGATCCAGTCCTCCGGGTACCGCACGCTGGACGAGAACCAGCGCGTCCAGTTCGAGGTGACGCAGGGTAACCGGGGTCCCCAGGCCGACCAGGTCGTCCCCCTGTAAGACCCGCAGTCGTACGTCTGGGCCCGGTCTCCCCGGCAGGGGAGGGCGGGCCCTTTCGTGTCCCGCGGCGGGGGGCCGCGCCCGGCGCCGCCGGGTCCGTCGCGGGTACCGGGAACCACCCGGCACAATGGACGTCATGTCCGTTCCCTCGTCCAATCTGGACCCCAAGATCGCCGAGCGGCTGAAGCGCGACGCCAACGGCCTGGTGCCCGCGATCGCGCAGCAGTACGACACCGGCGAGGTGCTCATGCTCGGCTGGATGGACGACGAGGCCCTGCACCGCACCCTCACCACCGGCCGCTGCACCTACTGGTCGCGCAGCCGCCGGGAGTACTGGGTGAAGGGCGAGACCTCCGGCCACCAGCAGTGGGTCAAGTCCGTCGCGCTCGACTGCGACGCCGACGCGATCCTGGTCAAGGTGGACCAGGTCGGCGCGGCCTGCCACACCGGCGACCGCACCTGCTGGGACGCCGACGTGCTCGACGCCGTGGTCGGGGAACGCCCTGACGCGCGCTCATGACCCCCGGGCGTGAGCGCGGCCTCACCGCGCTGCTGTGCGCCGCCGGGGCGGGCCTGGCCCTGCTCGCCGGCGGCCGCCCCTGGGCCACCGTCAAGGCCGAGGACGCCATCACGCCGTTCTCCCAGCACCTGACCGGCCACGACCTCGGCGGCACCGCGACCGCGCTCGCCTGGGCCGGGCTCGCCGGGCTCGCCGCCCTGTTCGCCACCCGCGGCCGCGTCCGGTCCTGCGTCGGCGTCCTCATCGCCCTGTTCGGCGCCGGCGTCGTCTACGGCTCCGCCGCCGCCGTCCAGCGCGCCCACGTGCTGTCGGTCGCCGGCGACAAGAGCGCCCTGCTGAAGATCGGCGCGCACCCCGCGCTGGACGTGAACCTGTGGTGGATGGCGTCGGTCACCGGCGGCGTCCTCCTCGTCGCCGGCGGCCTGGTCGCGGCGGCCCGCGGCGCCCGCTGGCCGGGCATGTCCGCCCGCTACGAGCGGGACGGCGCCCCCGCGTCCCGCCCCGCCCCCCGGAAGGACGCCGCGTCCGGCGCCCCCGAGCAGGACCCGTCCGCGCTGTGGAAGTCCCTCGACCGCGGCGAGGACCCGACCGCCCGCGACGCGGCCCGGGAGCCGTCCGAGGAGGAGCCCGGACGCCCGGCGGCCGGGGGACCGGACGCCCGGAAGGCCGGTGACCCCGCCGCCCCCCGGAACGGCCGGCCGTGACCGCCGACGGCCTGGTCCTGGTCGCCGAGCACGATCCCGCCGTCGCCGAACTCCAGCGCCGCTACCTGGCCCGCGAGGGCTACGAGGTGCGGATCGAGGCCGACCCGAGCCGCGCGCCCGCCGCCGCCGAACGCGCCCGCCCCGACGTCGTCGTCCTCGACCTGTCCGCCAGCGCGCTGCCCGCCGACCTGTACCGCCGCGTCGCCGAGGCGGCCCTCCCCGCGCCCGTCGTCGCCCTCACCGGCCCCCTCGACCCGGCGATCGCCCGGCACCTCGGCGAGCACCGCGTGGAGCGGCCCTTCGGGCCCCGCGTGCTGGTCGCCGCCGTCGCCGACGCGCTGCGCCGCCGCGGCCCCCTGCCCGCCCCCGGGCCGCTGCGCGCCGGGCCCGTCGCCCTCGACCCCGACCGCCGCACCGCCGCCGTGAGCGACCACCGCGTCGCGCTCACCGTCACCGAGTTCGACCTCCTCGCGTTCCTCATGGCCAACCCCGGCCGCGTCTTCACCCGCGAGCAGCTCCTCGACGCCGCCTGGGGCCCCGGCGCCGGCGCGGGCAGCCGCACCGTCGACGTCCACGTCGCCCAGCTCCGCGCCAAGCTCGGCCACGACAACCCCATCCGCACCGTCCGCGGCGTGGGATACGTGCTCGACGCATAGCGGACTTCCGGCGGAGCGGCCTTATGGTGGGGGCGTGAGCCGTCCCGCCGTCCACGCGCATCCCCACCCGGCCGGTGGAGGCGAGCGCAAGAGCCCGGTGCGGGCGCTGATGCCGCACGGGATCGTCCTGGCCGGGGCCGCCGCGGCGACGGCGCTGGTCGCGGTCGTCGACCCGAATCGGCCCGGCCACTACCCCACCTGCCCGTTCCTCGCCATGACCGGCTACTACTGCCCGGGCTGCGGCGCTATGCGGCTGGTCAACGCGCTCGCCCACGGGCACGTCGGCACCGCGTTCGGGTTCAACCCGCTGCTGTTCCTGCTGCTGCCCGTCCTCGGCTACCTGTACGTCCGCTGGACGGTGCTGAGCGTCCGGGGCCGGCCGATGTGGTCGGCGCTGTTCCGGCCGGTCGCGGTGTACTCCTTCGTCGGCGTCGTGGCCGTCTACTGGATCGTGCGGAACCTGCCGTTCGCGCACGCCCTGGCGCCCTGACCCGCGGGCGGCGCCGCGGACCGCGGGACCGCCGCGCCCCGCGGACGTCCCGGACCCCTCCCGGGTGCGAGGACCGTCGGCGGGGGCGGCTACGATCGGTGCACGGATCGACCTGAAATAGGGGGCCTACCACTTGAGCGTCTTGGACGAGATCATCGACGGCGTCCGGGCCGATCTCGCCGAACGGCAGCGGGAGGTGCCGCTCGGCGCGCTGAAGGAGAAGGCCGCCGCCGCCCCGGCCCCCCGCGACGCCCTCGGCGCGCTGCGCGGGCCCGGCGTGTCGGTCATCGCCGAGGTCAAGCGCAGCAGCCCGTCCAAGGGCGCGCTCGCCGCGATCGCCGACCCCGCCGCCCTCGCCCGCGACTACGAGGCCGGCGGCGCGAAGGTGATCAGCGTGCTGACCGAGCGGCGCCGCTTCGGCGGCAGCCTGCAGGACCTCGCGGACGTCCGCGCCAACGTCGACGTCTCCGTCCTGCGCAAGGACTTCATCGTCACCTCCTACCAGCTGTGGGAGGCGCGCGCGTACGGCGCCGACATGGCGCTGCTGATCGTCGCGGCGCTGGAGCAGGACGCGCTCGTGTCGCTGGTCGAGCGGGCCGAGTCGATCGGGCTGCTCCCGCTCGTCGAGGTGCACACCGAGGAGGAGGCCGCCCGCGCGGTGGACGCGGGCGCCAAGGTCATCGGCGTGAACGCGCGCGACCTGCGCACCCTGAAGGTCGACCGGGGCGTCTTCGCCCGCGTCGCGCCCGCGATCCCCAAGCCCGTCGTGAGGATCGCCGAGTCCGGCGTGCGGGGCCCGCACGACCTGCTCGCCTACGCCTCCAGCGGCGCGGACGCGGTGCTGGTGGGGGAGAGCCTGGTCATCGGGCGCGACCCGCGGACCGCGGTCGCCGACCTGGTCGCGGCCGGCGCGCACCCGGCGCTGCGGCAGAGCGGCTGACCGGTGCCGGTGGGAACTCGGTACGCTACGGTCATGCCCGCAGAGCCGCTCCACGAGCGATGGCGGGGCCTCGCCGCATCTCACTGAGACTGTCCGACGCAGGCCCCTTACGCATGACAGGACGCGTTTTCCCATGACCATCGACAGTGCGGCGCGCGCTGCCGCCGTGCCCGACGCCACCGGCCATTTCGGCCGCTTCGGCGGCCGGTTCGCCCCCGAGGCGCTGATGGCGGCCCTGGACGAGCTGACCCGCGAGTTCGAGACCGCCAAGAAGGACCCGGCCTTCACCGCCGAGCTGGACGACCTGCTCGCCAACTACGCGGGCCGGCCGAGCCTGCTGACCGAGGCGAAGCGCTTCGCCGAGCACGCGGGCGGCGCCCGCGTGCTGCTGAAGCGCGAGGACCTCAACCACACCGGCTCCCACAAGATCAACAACGTGCTCGGGCAGGCGCTGCTCACCCGGCGGATGGGCAAGACCCGGGTGATCGCCGAGACCGGCGCCGGCCAGCACGGCGTCGCGACCGCCACCGCCGCGGCCCTGCTCGGCCTCGACTGCACCGTCTACATGGGCGAGGTCGACACCGAGCGGCAGGCCCTCAACGTCGCGCGGATGCGGATGCTCGGCGCCGAGGTCGTCCCGGTGCGGACCGGCAGCCGCACCCTCAAGGACGCCTGCAACGAGGCGTTCCGCGACTGGGTCGCGAGCGTCGAGGACACCCACTACTGCATCGGCTCGGTGATGGGCCCGCACCCGTTCCCGATGATGGTCCGCGACTTCCAGCGGATCATCGGCGTGGAGGCGCGGCGGCAGTGCCTCGAGCTGACCGGCGCCCTGCCGGACGCGGTCGTCGCGTGCGTCGGCGGCGGCTCCAACGCCATCGGCATGTTCCACGCCTTCGTCCCGGACGAGTCGGTCCGGCTGTACGGGTTCGAGGCGGGCGGCGACGGCGTCGCGTCCGGCAAGCACGCCGCGACGCTCGTCGGCGGTTCCCTCGGCGTCATCCACGGCATGCGCACCTACCTGCTGCAGGACGACGACGGCCAGACCCTCGAGACCCACTCGATCTCCGCCGGCCTCGACTACCCCGGCGTCGGCCCCGAGCACTCCTGGCTGCACGACTCCGGCCGCGCCGAGTACCGCGAGATCACCGACGCCGAGGCGATGGAGGCGTTCTCGCTGCTGTGCCGCACCGAGGGCATCATCCCGGCGATCGAGTCCGCGCACGCGCTGGCCGGCGCGCTCAAGGTCGGCAGGGAGCTGGGCCCGGACGCCGTCATCGCGGTGTGCCTGTCCGGCCGCGGCGACAAGGACATGCACACGGCCGCGTCCTTCTTCGGCCTGATGCCCGAGGGGGAGGCGCAGTGACCGTCAAGGACGCCTACGACAAGGCCAAAGCCGAGAACCGCGCCGCGCTCGTCGGCTACCTGCCGGCCGGCTTCCCGTCCTTCGACGGCGCGATCGAGGCCGCGAAGACCATGGTCGACGCCGGCTGCGACGTCATCGAGATCGGGCTGCCCTACACCGACCCGATGATGGACGGCCCCACCATCCAGGACGCCGTCCACCGGGCCCTCGTCGGGGGCGTCCGCGTCGCCGACGTGTTCCGCACCGTCGAGGCCGTCGCCGCCACCGGCGTCCCGACGCTGGTCATGACGTACTGGAACCCCGTGGACCGGCACGGCGTCGGCGCGTTCGCCCGCGACCTCGCGAGCGCCGGCGGCGCCGGGCTGATCACCCCCGACCTCACGCCCGAGGAGGGCGGCGAGTGGCTCGAGGCCGCCGACGAGCACGGCCTCGACCGGGTGTTCCTCGTCGCGCTCAGCTCCACCGACGCGCGCATCGAGGCCATCACCGCGCAGTGCCGCGGGTTCGTCTACGCGGCGTCGCTGATGGGCGTCACCGGCGCCCGCAACGCCGTCGACACCGGCGCGCCGCGGCTCGTCGAGCGCACCCGGGAGATCATCGGCCGGTCCGGCCGGGACCTGCCGGTCGGGCTCGGGCTCGGGGTCGGCAACGGCGCGCAGGCCGCCGAGGTCGCCGGCTTCGCCGACGGCGTGATCGTCGGCTCGGCGTTCATCCGCCGGCTGCTGGACGCCCCGGACCTCGCCACCGGCCTCGCCGGCGTCCGCGCCCTCACCGGGGAACTGGCCGAGGGCGTCCGCAAGGGCCGCTGAACCGCCCTCCGGAGAACGATCATCGAGAACGTCCGCGGAAACGGGCCCGAGCCCGTCTCCGCGGACGTTTTACCTCGTTCCGGGAACTCCCCGTCACCGCCGTCCGGTTCATGCTTGAGACGGCCTCCCGCTCCCGTAAGGTGTTTTCGCCGGCGGAGGCCGTCCCGGAAGGATCCACGATGACGCAAGAGATGACGGCGCGGGAACGCGCGACGGCGGCGGCGCCCGTCCCGGCCGCGTGGTACCAGGCCCTCGCCTGGCTGCTGACCCTCGCCGGGCTCGGCATCTCCGTCTACCTGACGATCACGCACTACGACCAGGGCGCGCTGGTGTGCTCGGCCACCAGCACGGTGGACTGCCACGCGGTCACCACCAGCGAGTACTCCGAGCTCCTCGGCATCCCCATGCCGCTGTACGGGCTCGCGTTCTTCGTCGGGTTCGCCGCGCTGATCACCCCCTGGGCGCTGCGCTCGCCGTGGCCGCAGCTGCGCTGGGCGCGGCTGGCGGCGGTGTCGGTGGGCGTGCTCTTCGTCGTCTACCTGGTGACGGTCGAGCTGGCGGTGCTGCACAAGATCTGCCTGTGGTGCAGCGGGGTCCACGCCATCACTATCCTGCTCTTCGTTCTCGTTCTGTTCGACGAGTTCCGGCGGATCGGTCAGGTCGACTAGTCCCGCCGGACCCGCGCCGCACGCAGCACGCGCGGCCCCCATTCCTAGGAGTCCCAATGAGCAAGGCCGCACGGGAGCGGTCCGCGAGAGAGCGCCTGGCCGCCGAGCGGCGGCGGCAGGCGGCGCGGGCCAAGCAGCGGCGCCTGCTGTCCATCGTCATCGGGTCGGTGGTCGCGGTTGCGGTGATCGTGGTGGCGACCGTCCTCGTCATCGACCACAAGAACAAGAACGGCCGCGCCGAGGTGCACAAGGGCGCGCTGGCCCCCCTCAGCCGCCAGGCCGACGGCTCGATCGTGATGGCCAAGGCGGGCGTCACCAAGCCGGAACTGGAGATCTTCGAGGACTTCCAGTGCCCGAACTGCAAGGAGTTCGAGAAGAACACCGGCTCGACCGTCGAGCAGCTCGCCGCCGAGGGCAAGGTGAAGGTCGTCTACCGGCCGTTCCACCTGTTCGGCAACAGCCCCGACCCGGTCAAGACGAACTCGCTGCGCTCCGCCGAGGCCGCGCTGTGCGTCCCCGCCGACAAGTGGATCTCCTACCACGACGCGCTGTTCCGCTTCCAGCCGGCCGAGGGCACGAAGGGCTTCTCGCCGAAGGACCTGGTCAAGTGGGGCAAGGACATCGGGGTCTCCGACGCGAACTTCGAGAAGTGCGTCAAGGACGAGCAGAAGAAGTCCCAGGTCGACACGATGACCAACTACGCGCTGCAGACCCGCGGGGTCGACAGCACGCCGACGGTCTTCCTCGACGGGCGCAAGCTCGACACCAACGTCGTCTTCACCCCCGACGGCCTGAAGGCCGCGGTCACCGCCGCCGGCGGCGCGGCCGGGAAGTGACCGTCCGCCACCCCGTCCATCGCGCCGTCCACCGTCCCGTCCACCGCCCGAACAGCTGAACCCTCCGTGCGGCCTCACCGCGCGGGACGCCCCTCCCCACTACGCTCAGACGTGCTCGGTAACACATCGTCACGGCCGTTGGGGGATCGATGAGCAAGGCCGACAGGGAGCGTTCCGCGCGGGACCGGCTCGCGGAGGAGCGGCGGCGGACGGCGGCGCGGCAGCGGCGCAAGCGGCTGCTCGTGGTCGTGCTGGCCGCGGTGGCCGCGGCGGCCGTCGTGGTCGTCATCGTCGTCGTCGCGGTGGGGAACAACGGGGGCGGCGGCCCGTCCGCCGTGAAGTACACCGGCCCGATCGCGCCGGCGACCCGGCAGCAGGACGGCTCGGTCGCCATGGCGAACCCGGGCGTCACCACGCCCGTCCTGGACGTCTTCGAGGACTTCCAGTGCCCGGCCTGCAAGGCGATGGAGGCCCGCGTCGGCGGCACGATGAAGAAGCTCGCCGCCGAGGGCCGCGTCAAGGTCGTCTACCGGCCGTTCCAGCTGTTCCAGCAGGACCCGCTGATGTCCAACTCGCGGCGCGCCGCCAACGCCGCCGCCTGCATGCCCGCCGACCACTGGGTGAAGTACCACGACAAGCTGTACGACGAGCAGCCGCCCGAGGGCGACAAGGGCTTCGCCAACGCGGACCTGATCAAGTGGGCGGGGCAGCTCGGCGTCACCGACCCCTCGTTCGCCGCGTGCGTGAACGGCTCCCAGAAGATCGGCCAGGTCGACCAGGCCACCGCCTTCGCCGGCAAGGCGGGCGTGACCGCGACCCCGTACCTCGCGCTCAACGGCAAGCAGCTCGGCAACGACGCCCTCGCCTCTCCGGACGCCCTGCAGAAGACCATCGCCAAGGCGGGCTCCGGCACCCCGCGGTCCGCCGGGGAGGCCCCCGGGCAGGGCTGAGGCGCGCCCCGCATGGTCTCGTACCGGTGTCCGTAGCGCGGCGATCGGCTGTCGGTGACGCGGACGTTTCCGTCCCATGCCGCCGGAGGCGGTAACGTCAACGGTCATGCACCCGGTCGCCTTCATCCCGAGCCCGTCGCAGGGCGTCTGGCACCTCGGACCCATCCCGCTCCGTGCCTACGCGATCATGATCATTCTCGGCATCGTCGCCGCGGTCTGGGTCGGCGAGCGACGCTGGGCGGCCAAGGGCGGCGCCCCCGGCACGATCATCGACGTGGCCGTCTGGGCGGTGCCGTTCGGCCTGGTCGGCGGCCGCCTCTACCACGTGGTCACGGACGCGCAGCGGTACTTCGGCAGCGGCGGCGACCCGGTCCGGGCCCTGGAGATCTGGAAGGGCGGCCTCGGGATCTGGGGCGCCATCGCGCTCGGCGCGGTCGGCGCGTACATCGGCTGCCGGCGGCGCGGCATCTCGATCCTCGCGCTCGCCGACGCCTGCGCGCCCGGGATCGTCCTCGCGCAGGCGATCGGCCGCTGGGGCAACTACTGGAACCAGGAGCTGTACGGCAAGCCGCTGCACACCTTCTGGGCCCTGAAGATCGACCCGAGCCACCGCCCGACGCTCGGCGACGGCCCCGCCCTGGACCCCAAGTACGAGAACATCGGCACCTACCACCCGACGTTCCTGTACGAGTCGCTGTGGTGCATCGGCGTCGCGATCCTGATCATCTGGGCCGACCGCCGCTACAAGCTCACCCACGGCCGGGCGTTCGCGCTGTACGTCGCCGCCTACACGGTGGGTCGCGGCTGGATCGAGGCGCTGCGCATCGACGACGCGCACCACTTCCTCGGCCTGCGGCTGAACGACTACACCTCGATCGTGGTCTTCCTTTGTGCCGCCGCCTACCTGTACCTGGCGCGCAACAAGACCGGCCCCGAGGCCGTCGTCGGGCACGCGCCGGGGGCCGCCGCACCGGCCGGTGACACCGCTGACGCCGCGGTGGACGCGCCGGCCGGCGACGCGCCCGCGAAGGACGAGCCGTCGAAGGACGGGCCCGCGAAGGACCGGCCGGCGGAGGATGCCGCCGAGGACGAGGACCCGAAGGCCGAGGAGGCCGGCGGAACGGCGGACGAGGCGGCCGCGGAGGCGGCCGGCCAGGACGCCGAGGAGCCCGCCCCAGAGAAGGCCGAGTCCGAGAAGGCCGTGCCCGAGGAGGCCGAGGCCGCGCCCGAGAAGGCCGAGGCCGAGGAGGCCGAGCCCGCGTCCGCCGAGGGCGAGGCGGCGGAGCTGGAAGACGCGGACCGATCCGCGGACGCCGTGGAGGACGCGCAGCCCGCCGAGGAGGCCCCCGCGGACGCCGCCGGGACCTCGGAGGCGGAACCGGCCCCCGAGGCGGCGGAGGAGCCCGCTGAGCGCCCGGAGGCGGCGGCGGAGCCCCGGCCGGAACCCGCGCCCGAGCCGGCCTCCGCTCCGGAGCCCGAACCGGGACCCGGCGTCGCGGCCACCGTCGTGAGCAGGGAGAATGAACCGGACGGTGCCCCCGCCGCTGCCGAGCGGGCAGGGAAGGGAGAGCCCGTCAAGGACGGGAAGTAGGACGACACGATGTCCGGTACGGGGGAGATGACCGGGGAGAAGTCCGGCCAGACACCGGAACTGCACCACCAGCACCGCGACGTCAGCGGCGGCTGGCTGCGGCCCGCGGTGTTCGGCGCGATGGACGGCCTGGTCTCCAACTTCGCGCTGATCGCCGGGATCGCGGGCGGCCGCCAGGACCCGAAGATCGTGCTGCTGGCGGGCCTCGCGGGCCTGGCGGCGGGCGCGTTCTCGATGGCGGCGGGGGAGTACATCTCCGTCGCGTCCCAGTCGGAGCTGGCGCTCGCCGAGATCGAGATCGAGCGGCTGGAGCTGGCCCGCAACCCGGTGGCCGAGCAGCGCGAGCTGGCCGGGGTCTTCGAGGCGCGCGGCGTCGACCCGGAGACCGCCGCGGAGGTGGCGCGGCAGCTGTCGCGCAACCCCGAGGGGGCCCTGGAGGTGCACTCCAAGGAGGAGCTCGGGGTGTCCCCGGGGGACCTGCCGTCGCCGCTGCTGGCGGCGGGCTCGTCGTTCCTGTCGTTCGCGGTCGGGGCGCTGCTGCCGGTGCTGCCGTACCTGCTGGGCGCGTCCACGCTGTGGCCGGCGGCCGCGGTGGCGGCGCTCGGGCTGTTCGCCGCCGGCGCGCTGGTGTCGCGGGTGACGACGCGGGCGTGGTGGTTCGGCGGGGCGCGCCAACTGCTGTTCGGCGCGGCGGCCGCCGCGATCACCTACGGCGTCGGCGCGCTCATCGGCACCAACGGGCTGTGATCCCGGCGGTCCCGGCGCGGTGCGAGCGCCCGCGGGCCGCCGGCTGCACAACGAATGCGGATGAATCGCCCTTTTGGGCGCGGCGGGTGCGGCCGGACCGCTAAGCTCCGGGGCGTGATCGAGGCCCGTGACACTGGTTCCCCCGCGGCCGGACGCGACGGCGCAGGGAAGGACTTCTGGCCGGAGGACAAGCCCCGCCGGAACGTTCCGAACCCCAAGCTGCTGTACGGAGGGGCGGCCGCCGTGGTCGCCGTCGTCGTGATCGCGGTCGTCGCCGTGGTCGTCCTCGGCGGCGGAGGCGGCGACGACAAGCCCGCCGAGAAGGCGATGCCGACCGCCTACACGCCCGACTTCAGCGGCGACGGGTTCGCCAAGATCGCCCAGCGCACCGCCGACAAGCGTCCGATCACGGAGGGCGAGGCGTTCTCGGCGGACTCCAAGACCCTGAAGCAGGGCAAGTACACGATGACGCTCGCCGCCTCCGACCTGACCTCGGACTGCAAGAGCGCGAGCTGGGGCGCGCGGCTGCAGGGCGATCTCGCCAAGTACGGCTGCTCCCAGGTGGTCCGCGCCGCCTACGTGAGCCCGGACAAGAAGTACGTCGGCCAGTTCATGGTCGTGAACCTGGCGAGCCAGGACGGCTCCGCCCAGGTGCTGCGCGACCTCGACCGGGCGACCGGCGCGGGATGGCTGACGCCGCTGCAGCCCAAGGGCGTCGCGACGTTCGGGCCGGGGTTCACCGCCGCCTACGCCAGCGTCTACGGGCACTACGCCATGGTGACGTGGGTGGAGCGCGCGGGCGGGGCGCGCCCCGACTCGCTGAACGAGATGATCGACGTCAGCCTGGTCGTCGAGAACGCCGGGGACTTCCTCTACCAGCGGCTCGACCTGGCCGGGAACGGGGCGTCGTAGCGTGCGCCCCGGGCCGCAGTAGTCCCCGCCGCCGTGGAACCCGATGACCGCGGCCGCTCCGGCGGCCGCCCGAGGCGCGCGCCGGCGAGCCGCTCAGGCCGCCGCCAGCCCGCCCCGCGCAGGGGCCAGGGCCGGACGGGCGGGCCCCGCCGGATCGGCTCGCCGCGCGACGGCGGCGCCCGGCAGGAACGTTCCGGAGGCCGCCGCCGAGGCGCCCAGGGCCACGCCGGTCCTCCCGAGCAGCCGCCCACCGAGCAGCCCTACGCGGACGAGCCGTACGGGGATCAGCCTTACGGGGATCAGCCCTACGCCGACCCGGCCTACGCGGATCAGCCCTATACGGATCCGGCCTATACCGATCCGGCCTATGCGCAGCAAGCGTCCTACGAGGAACCGCCCTACGTAGAGCAGGGCTACCCCGAAGGCGACCCCTACCAGGGGGATCCCGCGTACCAGGACGCCTCTCACGGCGCCGAGGCGCCCGTGCTGGACGAGGCGCCGAACGCCCCGGCCAGACCTCGCAGGCCCAAGAAGGCCCGGCGCCCCGGCGGGACCGGCGGGTCCGGCAGGCCCGGGATGCCGCGCCGCCGGGGCACGGCGGGCGGCAAGGGCACGGCGGGCGCCAAGGGTGCGGGGGGCGGGAAGGGTGCGGGGGGCGGGAAGGCCGCTCCCGGAGCGAAGCTCTACTTCGGTGCCGCCGCGGGCCTCGCCGTGCTGGTGGTGATCGGGCTGATCGCGGCCGTGGCGCTGAGCGGCGGCGGCGACGGCAGTAAGGGCGGCGGCGGCGCGGCCGGCGGCGCGCCCGGCAAGCCGGCGGGCACGGCGGCGGGCAACGGCAGCTCGCCCGAGTCCTACTCGAGTTCGCCGTCGTCCTCCGCGTACGCGGGCATCGCGTCCCGGAAGACCGACGCCAAGCCGCTGACGAGCGCGGAGGCGTTCCCGTCGTCGTCCGCGAAGCTGACGGTGGACGGCACGAAGCTCCGGCTCACGCTGCAGGCCAAGAAGCTCGACGGCGACTGCACCGCCGCGGTGTGGGGGCAGTCCGTGGCCGCCGACCTCGCGCGCGGCGGCTGCACGCAGGCCGCTCGGGACATCTACGCCGACGGCCGGCACGGGTACGGGCTGGCCGTCGCGGTGTTCAACCTGGCGTCCTCGGCGGACGCCGACCGGTTCGTCGGCCTGCTGGACCACACGCTCGGCGGCGGGTTCGTGGTGCCGCTGCCGGCGCCCGCGCCGCTGGACCGGTTCGGGCAGGGCTTCGGGATGGCGCGGGGCCTGGCGATGGGCCACTACGCGGTGGTGTCGTGGGCGCAGCGCCTGGACGGCAAGGGCGACGCGTCGGACGGCAACCTGCTGTCGCTGCTGATCGAGGGCGGGAAGGCGCCGTCGGTGCTGGGCCGCGCCGCCGCGGCGACCCACTGAGCGGCCGCTCACCGAGCCGCGGTGTCCCACTGAGCGGGAGCCGTGGCGCCGTGCCGGCCGCGCCCGGGAATCACCCGGGTACCCGCGCGTGTTTCAGCCGTGTTGCGTTCTCCGCTCCGTAAACCTCCCCGCCCGGTGATGATCCTCACCAGGTCAGGGCGTTATGCAACTTTCACGACCCGGTAGCCTGGTCTAAACCACTCGGAGATGACGCGCAGCCGATCGCCCCGGAGAAGTTTCGCGATCTGGTCGAGTCGGGCATGATCCCGGCAGTGATGTAATGTCATCTCACCGCAGCAGGGCCAACGTCGTCCCGGACTGCACTGACACGAAGCAGTGACACACCGACGACGACGGGAGGGTTGATGGCTGCTGCTGCCCTCACACCGGGCCGCCCCGGACCCCAGGGGCTCTACGACCCGGCGAACGAGCACGACGCCTGCGGCGTCGGCATGGTGGCCGACCTGCACGGCCGCAAGAGCCACGACATCGCCCAGAACGCCCTGACCGTCCTGAAGAACCTGGACCATCGCGGGGCCGTGGGCGCGGAGCCGGACGACGGCGACGGCGTCGGCATCCTCGTCCAGATCCCGGACGCGTTCTTCCGCGAGGAGTGCGGCTTCGCGCTGCCCGAGGCCGGCGCCTACGCGGCCGGCATCGCGTTCCTCCCCGCGGACGCCGAGGAGCGCGCCGCCGCGGTCGCGCACATCGAGACGCTGTGCGCCGAGGAGCACCTGACGGTGCTCGGCTGGCGCGAGCTCCCGCACGACCCAGCGTTCACCGGCCCGGCCGCCCGCCGGGTCATGCCGCACTTCGCGCAGCTGTTCGTCGCGCCCGCCGCCGGCGGCCCGCACGCGGGCAAGACCGGCCTGGAGCTGGACCGCGCCGTGTTCTGCATGCGCGAGCGCGCCGAGCAGGACGTCCGGGTGTACTTCCCGAGCCTGTCCAGCCGGACGATCGTCTACAAGGGGATGCTGACGACCCCGCAGCTGGAGCCGTTCTTCCCCGACCTGTCGGACCGCCGGTTCAGCAGCGCGATCGCGCTGGTGCACTCGCGGTTCTCGACCAACACGTTCCCGGCGTGGGAGCTGGCGCACCCGTACCGGTTCATCGCGCACAACGGCGAGATCAACACCGTCCGGGGCAACCGGAACTGGATGCGGGCCCGCGAGGCGCTGCTGAAGTCCGACCTGATCCCCGGCGACATCTCCCGGATCTTCCCGGTGATCGACATCGAGGCGTCCGACACCGCCTCGTTCGACGAGTGCCTGGAGCTGCTGCACCTCGGCGGCCGGTCGCTGCCGCACGCGGTGCTGATGATGATCCCGGAGGCGTGGGAGAACCACGCCGAGATGGACGCCGAACGCCGCGCGTTCTACGAGTTCCACTCCACCCTGATGGAGGCGTGGGACGGCCCCGCCAGCGTCAGCTTCACCGACGGCACCGTCGTCGGCGCGGTGCTGGACCGCAACGGGCTGCGCCCCGGCCGCTACTGGGTGACCGACGACGGCCTGGTCGTGCTGGCCAGCGAGGCCGGCGTGCTCGACATCCCGGCGGACAAGGTGGTCCGCAAGGGCCGCCTGCAGCCCGGCAAGATCTTCCTGGTCGACACCGAGGCCGGGCGGATCGTCGAGGACGACGAGGTCAAGGCGGAGCTGGCCGCCGAGCACCCGTACGCGCAGTGGCTGCACGAGGGCCTGGTCCGGTTCGAGGAGCTGCCGCAGCGCGAGCGGGAGATCCCGACGCACGACACCCTCGTCAAGCGGCAGCAGACCTTCGGGTACACCCTGGAGGAGCAGCGGATCATCCTCGGCCCGATGGCGCGGACCGGCGCCGAGCCGATCGGGTCGATGGGCACCGACACCCCGATCGCGGTGCTGTCGGAGCGCCCGCGGCTGCTGTTCGACTACTTCAAGCAGCTGTTCGCGCAGGTCACGAACCCGCCGCTGGACGCCATCCGCGAGGAGCTCGTCACCTCGCTGCAGTCCACGCTCGGCCCGGAGGGCAACCTCCTGGAGCCCGGCCCGGACTCGTGCCGGCGGCTCGTGCTGCCCACCCCGATCCTGGACAACGACGAACTGTCCAAGATCATCCACATCGACGACGAGGGGTCCCTGCCGCACCTGCAGGCCCACGTCGTGCACGGCCTGTACGAGGTCGCCGGCGGCGGCGAGGCCCTGGAGACCCGCCTCGAGGAGATCAACTCCGAGGTGAGCCGGGCCATCGAGGCCGGCGCGCGGATCATCGTGCTGTCGGACCGCGGCGCCGACTCGGCCCGCGCCGCGATCCCGGCGCTGCTGCTCACCGGCTCCGTCCACCACCACCTGATCCGGGAGAAGACCCGCACCCAGGTCGGCCTGGTGATCGAGACCGGCGAGGCCCGCGAGTGCCACCACATGGCGCTGCTGATCGGGTACGGCGCGTCCGCGATCAACCCGTACCTGGCGATCGAGACCGTCGAGGACATGATCCGCGGCGGCGGCCTGCCGGGCGTCGAGGCCGGCAAGGCCGTGCGCAACCTCGTGAAGGCGTACGGCAAGGGCGTCCTGAAGATCATGTCGAAGATGGGCGTGTCCACGGTCGCGTCCTACACCGGCGCGCAGATCTTCGAGGCGATCGGGCTCGGCGAGCGGGTCGTGTCCCGCTGCTTCACCGGCACCACCTCCCGGCTCGGCGGCGTCGGCTTCGACGTGCTGGCCCGCGAGGTCGCCGAGCGGCACGCCCGCGCCTACCCGCCGGGCGGGAACGAGGCCGCGCACCGCACGCTGGAGATCGGCGGCGAGTACCAGTGGCGCCGCGAGGGCGAGCCGCACCTGTTCAACCCGGACACGGTGTTCAAGCTGCAGCACGCCACCCGCACCCGCCGCTACGAGATCTTCAAGGAGTACACCTCCAAGGTCGACTCGCAGTCGCAGAAGCTGATGACCCTGCGCGGGCTGTTCAAGCTCAAGGAGGGCGCGCGGCCGCCGGTGCCGATCGAGGAGGTCGAACCGGTATCGGAGATCGTCAAGCGGTTCTCCACCGGCGCGATGTCGTACGGCTCCATCTCCGCGGAGGCGCACGAGACCCTCGCGATCGCGATGAACCGGCTCGGCGGCAAGTCCAACACCGGCGAGGGCGGCGAGGACCCGGTCCGGTTCACCCCGGACGCCAACGGCGACCTGCGCCGCAGCGCGATCAAGCAGGTCGCGTCCGGCCGGTTCGGCGTGACGTCGGAGTACCTCACCAACGCCGACGACATCCAGATCAAGATGGCGCAGGGCGCCAAGCCCGGCGAGGGCGGGCAGCTGCCCGGCCACAAGGTGTACCCGTGGATCGCCAAGACCCGGCACTCCACGCCCGGCGTCGGCCTCATCTCGCCGCCGCCGCACCACGACATCTACTCGATCGAGGACCTCGCCCAGCTCATCCACGACCTGAAGAACGCCAACCCGGCGGCGCGCGTGCATGTCAAGCTCGTCGCCGAGGTCGGGGTCGGCACGGTCGCGGCCGGGGTGTCCAAGGCGCACGCCGACGTGGTGCTGATCTCCGGGCACGACGGCGGCACCGGCGCGTCCCCGCTGACGTCGCTGAAGCACGCCGGCGCGCCCTGGGAGCTCGGCCTCGCCGAGACCCAGCAGACGCTGATGCTGAACGGCCTGCGCGACCGCATCGTCGTGCAGACCGACGGGCAGATGAAGACCGGCCGGGACGTCGTCATCGCCGCGCTCCTCGGCGCCGAGGAGTACGGCTTCGCGACCGCGCCGCTGGTGGTGTCGGGCTGCATCATGATGCGGGTCTGCCACCTCGACACCTGCCCGGTCGGCGTCGCCACCCAGAACCCGGTGCTGCGCGAGCGGTTCTCCGGCAAGCCGGAGTTCGTGGTGAACTTCTTCGAGTTCATCGCCGAGGAGGTCCGCGAGTACCTCGCCGCCCTCGGGTTCCGGACGCTGGACGAGGCGATCGGGCACGTCGACATGATCGACACCCGGGAGGCCATCGAGCACTGGAAGGCGTCCGGGCTGGACCTCGCGCCGGTGCTGCACGCGCCCGAGACCCCGTACGGGGACGCGCCGCGCCGCGTCGCCGCGCAGGACCACGGGCTGGAGAAGGCGCTCGACAACACCCTCATCCAGCTCGCCGAGGGCGCCCTCGCGTACGGCGACAAGGTCACCCTCGACCTGCCGATCCGCAACGTCAACCGGACCGTCGGCACCATGCTCGGCCACGAGGTGACCAAGAAGTGGGGCGGCGCGGGCCTGCCCGACGACACCGTCGACGTCACCTTCACCGGCTCCGCCGGCAACTCGTTCGGCGCGTTCGTCCCGCGCGGCATCACGCTGCGGCTGGTCGGCGACGCCAACGACTACGTCGGCAAGGGCCTGTCCGGCGGGCGGCTCACGCTGCGTCCCCCCGCGGACGCCGCGTTCGCCGCCGAGGAGCAGATCATCGGCGGCAACGTGATCCTGTACGGCGCCACCTCGGGCGAGCTGTTCGCCCGCGGTGTCGTCGGGGAGCGGTTCTGCGTCCGCAACTCCGGCGCCACCGCCGTCGTCGAGGGCGTCGGCGACCACGCCTGCGAGTACATGACCGGCGGCCGCGCCGTCATCCTCGGCCGCACCGGACGCAACATCGCGGCCGGAATGTCCGGCGGCATCGCCTACGTTCTGGACCTGGTGGCCGACCGCGTCAACCGCGAGATGGTCGACCTGGAACCCCTGAACGAGGGCGACGAGGCGTTCGTCAAGGGCCTGGTCGAACGGCACCTCGCCGAGACCGGCTCGGCCGTCGCCGAGCGGCTGCTCGCGGACTGGAACGCCGCCGCGACCCGCTTCACCAAGATCATGCCGCGCGACTACCGGCGCGTCCTGGAGGCGATGGCCGAGGCCGAGGCGCAGGGACGCGACGTCGACGAGGCCGTCATGGCCGCGGCCCAGGGCTGAGAGAGGGGGATTCCCACATGGCTGACCCGAAGGGTTTCCTGACCGTCCCGCGGGAGCTCCCGAAGCGCCGCCCGGTGGACGTCCGGATCAGGAGCTGGTCGGAGGTCTACGAGAGCTTCGGCAACGACCGGCTGGAGAAGCAGGCCAGCCGCTGCATGGACTGCGGCATCCCGTTCTGCCACCAGGGCTGCCCGCTCGGCAACCTCATCCCCGAGTGGAACGACCTCGTCTACCGCAAGGACTGGCACGAGGCGATCGAGCGGCTCCACGCCACCAACAACTTCCCGGAGTTCACCGGGAGGCTGTGCCCCGCCCCGTGCGAGAGCGCCTGCGTCCTCGGCATCAACCAGGACCCGGTCGCCATCAAGCGGGTCGAGGTCGAGATCATCGACCGGGCGTTCGCCGAGGGCTGGGTGCGGCCGCAGCCGCCCGCGGTGAAGACCGGCAAGAGGGTCGCCGTGGTCGGCTCCGGCCCGTCCGGGCTCGCCGCCGCCCAGCAGCTCACCCGCGCCGGGCACGACGTCACCGTGTACGAGCGCGCCGACCGGATCGGCGGCCTGCTGCGCTACGGCATCCCCGAGTTCAAGATGGAGAAGCGGCACCTCGACCGGCGCCTCGCCCAGATGCGCGCCGAGGGCACCTCCTTCAAGACCTCGGTGAACGTCGGCGTCGACATCACCGCCGCCGAGCTGCGCGAGCGCTACGACGCCGTCGTCCTCGCGGGCGGCGCCACCGTCTGGCGCGACCTGCCCATCCCCGGGCGGGAGCTCAAGGGCGTCCACCAGGCGATGGAGTACCTGCCGCCGTCCAACAAGGTGCAGGAGGGCGACTTCGACAAGTCCCCGATCGACGCCGCGGGCAAGCACGTCGTCGTGATCGGCGGCGGCGACACCGGTGCCGACTGCGTCGGCACCGCGATCCGGCAGGGCGCCGCCTCGGTCACCCAGCTGGAGATCATGCCGCGGCCGCCGGAGGAGCGCACCGGCGCCCAGCCGTGGCCGACGTACCCGATGCTGTTCAAGATGGAGAGCGCCCACGAGGAGCTCGCCGGCATGGGCGGCGACCGGCTGTACGCGGTGTCCACCACCGAGTTCGTCGGCGACGAGGACGGCAACGTGCGGGCGCTGCGGATCGTCGAGGTCGGCGGCCCCGACACCGGCTTCAAGCCGGTCGAGGGCACCGAGCGGGAGATCCCGGCGCAGCTCGTCACCCTCGCGATGGGCTTCCTCGGCCCGCAGCGCGAGGGCCTGCTGGACCAGCTCGGCGTCGAGCTGGACCAGCGCGGCAACGTCGTCCGCGACCGCGACTACCGGACCTCGGTGGACGGGGTGTACGCGGCCGGCGACATGGGCCGCGGCCAGTCCCTGATCGTCTGGGCGATCGCCGAGGGACGCGCCGCCGCGCACGGCGTGGACCGGTTCCTCACCGGCCACACCGCCCTGCCCTACCCGATTCCGCCCACCGCGCGACCGATAGCCTGATCCGCGAACATTCGCCCGCCGCGCCTCCGGTGTCCGCCGGAGGCGCGGCGGCGTCGCGCGTACGGGGGTTCCCATGCCGACCCGGCAGATCGAGGTCACCGACTGGCACCTGGAGCAGCTCGGCCCCGCCGAGCTGCGGCCCGCCCGGGTGCCGGACGTCCCCGTCGCCATCGCCCGCGCCGAGCTGCCCAGCCCCGAGCTGAGCCGCTACCTGTACACCGCGGTCGGCGGCGGCCACTACTGGACGGACCGGCTCGCCTGGACCTACGACCAGTGGCTCAACTGGCTGTCGCGCCCCGGCGTGGAGACCTGGGTCGCGCACGTCCGCGGCACCCCCGCCGGCTACGCCGAACTCGACCCGCAGCCGGACGGCCTCGTCGAGATCACCTGCTTCGGGCTGCTGCCCGCCTTCACCGGCCAGGGCATCGGCGGCCACCTGCTCAGCGTCGCCGCCGCCCGCGCCTGGGACCTCGCCACCCGCTGGGACGACCGCAAGCCCACCCGCCGCGTCCGGCTCACCACCAGCTCCAACGACCACCCCGCCGCGCTGAAGAACTACCAGGCCCGCGGCTTCCGCGTCTACGACGTCACCGTGGCCACCGGCACCTTCGACCACACCCCGCCGGGCCCCTGGCCCGGCGCCCGCTGACCCGGGGGACCGGCCGACGACCGCCGCCGCCGGCGGACACGGTCAGCCCGCCAGCGGCACCGCCAGCTCCCGCAGCACCTCCACCAGGAGCTCCACGTCCGCGGTCGTGGTCCGCCAGTTCAACAGCGCCGGCCGGAACACCGTCATCCCCCGGTACCGGCTCGTGCCTGCATAGACCCGGCCGTCCGCGAGCAGCGCCTCGCCGAGCCGCGCGTTCAACTCGTCCAGCCGCTCCTCGGGAACGCCCGCCGGACGGTACCGGAAGCACACCACGCACAGCCGCACGGGCGCCAGCAGCTCCAGATCCGGTGCCGCCTCCACCAGCGACCTCAGATGCTCGGCAAGGTCCAGATGCCGCTCCACCATCGCCCGGTACCCGTCCCGCCCGTACGCCCGCAGCGTCGCCCAGATCGGCAGCGACCGCGCCCGCCGCGACGACTCCGGCCCCAGCATGTTGTAGTTGATCCGGTCGCCGTCATCCTCCGGCAGGTACGCCGCGCCCCACGCCCCGAACGCCCGGCTCAGCACCGACGGATCGCGAACGAACGAGAACCCGCTCTCGTACGGCACGTTCAGCCACTTGTGCCCGTCCACCGTCACCGAGTCCGCCCGCTCCACGCCCCGCGCCAGGCCCGCCGTCCGCGGCGACAGCGCCGCGAACATCCCGAACGCCGCGTCCACGTGCAGCCACGCCCCGTGCCGCTCCGCCAGGTCCGCCAGGTCCGCGACCGGATCGGAGTCGCCCGTGTTCACCTCCCCGAGGTTCGCCACGATCACCGCCCGGCCGCCCGCCTCCGCCAGCGCCGCGTCCATCGCCGCCAGATCCACCCGGCCCGCGTCGTCGCGCGCGAACACCCGCAGCGTGTCCCGCCCGCAACCGAGGATCTGCAGCGCCTTGCGCGTGCTGACGTGCACCAGCCCGCTGCTGAACACAGGCATCGCCGGCAGCCCCGCCAGCCCCCGCGACGCCGCGTCCACCCCGTGCCGGTCCGCCCACCACTGCCGCGCGCACGCCAGCCCCGTCACGTGCGCCAGCGTCGCACTCGGCGTCAGCACCCCGCCGAACGACGCCGGCAGCCCGAACAGCTCCTTCAGCCAGCGCAGCACCACCGTCTCCGCCCGCGCCGCCAGCGGCGACGTCAGCCACAGCCCCGCCACCTGGTCCAGCAGCGACGCCGTCCAGTCGCCCGCCATCGCCGCCGGCGTCGACCCGCCCACCACGAAATGGAAGAACCGCGGACCGGACGAGTGCGTCGCCGCCGCCGTCCCCACCCGCACCAGCCGCCCGACCGCCGCCGGCGCCCCCTCGCCCCGCTCCGGCAGCGGCCCGTCCAACTCGTCCAGCAGGACGTCCATCGCCCGGTCGTGCACCGGGCGCTCCGCCAGCCCGTCCAGGTACGGCCCCGCCGCCTCCACGACCGGACCCAGCGCGGCGGCCGCCCTGTCATGTTCGTCCAGAGGATCGCTCATCGCCCCAGCAGACCACACGAACCGCCCAACGGATCACCGTCATCCGGATCGATCCGCTTGTGAGGAACGTACGGGTCCGCTACCGTCCCGCCCCATCCCCGCGCGGGACACCAGGGGCCCGGTCGCCCACCGCTGGGGCGGCCGGGCCCACCGCGTCCGATTCCTCCAAGACCGGCCTCACCCACCGCCCTACGGTGAGGCCCCATGAGAACGCTCAACGCCACCGACCTCGCCCGCGCCCGGGACTTCATGCGGCGCAACGCCCGCGTCATCGACCGCCGCCGCTTCGACCTCCACTTCCACGGCGCCCCCGCCGCACCCCTCCTCGCCGCGCTCGCCGCCTACGAGAACCCCGACGGCGGCTACGGCCACGCCCTCGAACCCGACCTGCGCGGCGAGGCCGGCCAGCCCGCCGCCGCCCAGCACGCCCTCGACGTCCTCCACGAGGCCGGCGCCGACGACCACCCCGCCGTCGACCGCATCGCCGCCCACCTCGCCGCCATCACCACCCCGGACGGGGGAGTGCCCTTCGTCCTGCCCGCCGTCCACGACGCCCCCCACGCGCCCTGGTGGCAGACCCCCGACGACCCGCCCGCCGCGATCAACCCCACCGCCGCCCTCGCCGGCCGGCTCCACCGCGCCCGATCACGCCACCCCTGGCTCGACACCGCCACCGCCTTCTGCTGGCGCCACCTCGACGACCCGCCCGCCGACCCCGGCCCCTACGACGTCCTCGCCCTGCTCGCCTTCCTCGACCACGTGCCCGACCGCGCCCGCGCCGAAGCCGCCTTCACCCGCCTGCGCGACACCCTCGCCGACCGCGCCCGCAGCGACCACCACGACCCCCTCGACTTCGCCCCCGCACCCGGCGGATACGGGCACCGCCTCCTCGGCGACACCGCCGTCGACGCCGCGCTCGACGCCCTCATCGACGCCCAGGACGAGGACGGCGGCTGGGACATCCGCTTCCTCACCTGGACCCCCGCCACCCGCCCCGAATGGCGCGGACACGTCACCGTCGAACGGCTCAAGACCCTGCGCGCCTACGGCCGCCTCAAACCCTGACCCCCGCCCCACGGCCCGGCCTCGGCGGACGCCCTCCCCACGCACCCGGCGGCGTCCGCCTCACAACAGGGCCCGGACGGGCTCCCCCGCCAGCGCCCGCACCTCGTTCGCGAGATGCGGCTGATCGGCGTAGCCCGCCGCCTGCGCCACGTCCGCCAGCGCCATCCCCGAGCGCGCCAACCCCAGCGCCCGCTGGAACCGCAGCACCCGCTGCAGCGTCTTCGGCCCGTACCCGAACGCCGCCAGCGAACGCCGCCGCAACTGCCGCTCACCCAGCCCCACCGCGTCCGCCACCTCCCGCACCGACCCGCCGGCGAGCCCCGCCACCACCACCGGGACCAGCGGATCCACCGGCCCCGCCAGCGCCGCCCGCGCCCGCACGCCCGCCACCAGCACGGCACGCCGCGCCTCCCGCGACCCGGCCCCGGCCACCGCGTCCGCCAGCTCGTCCGCCGCCCCGCCCCACAGGTCCCGCAGCGGCCCCCGCCCGTCCCGCAGCGCGTCCGCCGGCACCCCCAGCACCGGCGGCGCCGCCCCCGGCCCGAACCGCACCGCCACCATCTCCGCCCCCGGACGCAGCGCCGCCGGCATCGGACCCGTGTCCGGGCCCGCCACCTGGATCCCGTCCGCCGACCAGATCAGGTCCACGCACCCGTCCGGCACCACCCGCTGCACGAACGGCTCCGCGCCCGCCGGCAGCGCGGCCGTCCACGAGCAGACCAAACCCGCCCCGCGCTCGGGGACCTCGCGATAGCCCGTGGGATTCATCACCCCTGCATACCACCCGCCTCCCCGGGCAGAGGACGCGAAGAACCGAATGGGAGGAACAGAACATGCCGTCCGATCTCCAGGGCAAGACCATCGCCTTCCTCTGCGCCCCCGAGGGCACCGAGCAGGTCGAGCTCACCGAACCGTGGAAGGCCGTCGAGCAGGCCGGCGCCACCCCGCGCCTCGTCTCCACCCAGTCCGGCCGCCTCCAGGCCTTCGACCACCTCGACAAGGCCGACACCTTCCCCGTCGACACCACCGTGGACGTCTCCGACCACACCGAGTTCGACGGCCTCCTGCTGCCCGGCGGCGTCGCCAACCCCGACTTCCTCCGCACCCAGCCCAAGGCCGTCGCGTTCGCCAGGTCGTTCTTCGACGCCGGCAAGCCCGTCGCCGTCATCTGCCACGGGCCGTGGACGCTCATCGAGGCCGACGTCGTCCGGGGCCGCACCATGACGTCCTGGCCCAGCCTCCAGACGGACCTGCGCAACGCCGGCGCGACATGGGTCGACGAGGAGGTCAAGGTCTGCGAGGCCGGCCCCAACGTGCTCGTCAGCAGCCGCAAGCCCGGCGATCTCAAGGCCTTCGGCCAGGCCGCCGTCGACGCCTTCGGACGGTGACCGGGCGGCCATGGTCTAGACCTCTGACCTAGACCATTCGGTGAACCTTGGGCGACCGCATCCTGCACGAATATCCGTACCAACGGGTAACTAAGTACGGTTGTGACGTGACCCGTCGAGCGAAGATAGTCAGCACCATCGGTCCCGCCTGCTCCAGCACGGAGCAGATCCACGCCCTCGTCGAAGCCGGCATCGACGTCGCCCGGCTCAACATGAGCCACGGCGAGCACGCCGTCCACGAAGAGGTCTACCACCGGATCAGAGCGGCCGCCGAGGCCACCGGACGCGGCGTCGGCATCCTGGCGGACCTCCAGGGCCCCAAGATCCGCATCGGGCGGTTCCCGGACGGCCCCGTCCGCCTCACGCTCGGCGACGAGTTCACCATCACCACCGAGGACGTCCCCGGCACCCGCCGCGAGGTCTCCACCACCTACCAGGGCCTGCCCGGCGACGTCGGCCCCGGCGACACCGTCCTCATCGACGACGGCCGCGTCGCCCTCGAGGTCACCGCCGTCGACGGCCCCCGCGTCCGCACCACCGTCACGGTCGGCGGCATGGTGTCCGACAACAAGGGCCTCAACCTGCCCGGCGTCCCCGTCAGCGTCCCCGCCCTCACCGAGAAGGACGAGACCGACCTGCGCTGGGCCCTGCGCCTCGGCGTCGACCTCGTCGCCCTCTCCTTCGTCCGCACCCCCGCCGACGCCGACATCTGCTACCAGATCATGGAAGAGGAGGGCGTCCGCGTCCCCCTCATCGGCAAGATCGAGAAGCCGCAGGCCGTCGAACTCCTCCCCGAGATCGTCGCCGCCTTCGACGGCATCATGGTCGCCCGCGGCGACCTCGGCGTCGAACTCCCCCTCGAACAGGTCCCGATGGTCCAGAAGCGCGCCATCGAACTCTGCCGCGAGAAGGCCCGCCCCGTCATCGTCGCCACCCAGATGCTCGAATCCATGATCTCCGCGCCGCGCCCCACCCGCGCCGAGACCTCCGACGTCGCCAACGCCGTCTTCGAGGGCGCCGACGCCGTCATGCTCTCCGGCGAGACCAGCGTCGGCCAGTACCCGATCGAGTCCGTCCGCACCATGAGCCGCATCGTGGAGACCGCCGAGCAGGCCACCCTGCACGCCACCCACACCCTGCAGCGCATGCCCGAGACCGTCGGCGGCGCCATCGCCCGCGCCGCCGCCGAGGTCGGCGCGATCGTCGGCGCCGAGGCCCTCGCCGCCTTCACCATGTCCGGCGAGACCGCCCGCCGCCTGTCCCGCTACCGCTCCCCGATCCCGCTGCTCGCCTTCACCTCGGTCCCGGCCGTCCGGGGACGGCTCGCGCACGTCTGGGGCGTCGAGACCTTCATCGTCCCCCAGGTCGACCACACCGACGCCATGTTCCGCCAGGTCGAGCAGGCCCTCCTCGAACTCGGCCGCTGCCAGAAGGGCGACAAGGTCGTCGTCGTCGCCGGCTCGCCCCCCGGCACCCCCGGCTCCACCAACGCCCTCCAGGTCCTCAACATCGGCGAGGGCCACTGACCCGGCGCCGACCGGCCGCCGACCCGCAAGGGCCGGCCCGGCCGGCCGCGCGCCGCCCCAGGCGTTGATCACCGCCGGGTCTCATTTGCACGACGCTCCGGCCACCACGTCAACCATCAATACTTGGCCCCCACGAACTCGTCCAGCCGAGCCACCGCCTCCCGCTTCGCCACGGAGATGTTCTTCGCGTTCATCTGCGTCCACGCGATCCCGAGCCGATCGAGCGCGTCGGTGAAGAGCCACTGGATGTCCACCGAGACGTTCGTAAAGGTGTAGCGCGGATACTCGTACCACCGATCCCCGTCCTGGAGCGGCCTCCGCACCCGGTTCATGCTCCGGCAACCGTCCGAGTGGATCAGCCCCCGGACGAACTCCTCGGTGCGTTGATCCGTGATCTCTCGCTGCCACCCGGCGAGTTCGATCTTCCTCTCGTGCTTGCGCCCAGGCCCATGCTGGGGGAACAGGCACGGCCAGTGCTTGGAGTACGAACCGACCATGGTGCAGCCGGTCCTCTGGCGGCGTCCGACGCGGGAGCCGGGCAATACGGAGCCCACCGCCTGGGCGGCGGCGTCGATGAGACCGGGCCAGGCGTCAGCACAGGCGATCTCGAGCTTGTAGACGCCTTTGGCCTGCCGGGCGATATGGCCATCGCCCAGATAAAGACCGAGCAGGTAGGCGTATTGCCGCTTGTCTAAAGGCTGATCGGAGCACCGAGGGCAGTCGCTTCTGGGCTGCTTGCCTCCTGGGCGGTCCGGGTGGAGTTCGGGACGCCGGCTCCCGGAGCGCCACTTGCGGATGGCGCCAACGGAAACACCGCAGGCGCGGGCCACGGCGTGATCTGTCAGACCCTGCTGTTTCAGCCGCCAGGCTCGTCGGACGATCTCTTCGTCGAGCATGGCGGCACTGTCGCATCCGCCACCGACAGTTTCGGATCGATCTCACACAGTGAGCTCTCGGTGAGTGTGGGGGCCGCGACGCGGTTCGTGCTGCCAAGTGTGAGCGGGCCTGCACATGATCGAGTCTTTGGGCGGAAGGACGCCGAGTGTCGCCGGGTGCAAATCGCCACAAGCCTGCATTGATGCCGCCGTGCCGTGCGGCTCGCCATAGGGGCTCGGTGGCCTGACGGTCGGCGAGCCGGCGCGGCCGAGCGGCATCTGGAAGAAGCGCGTAGGCGTCCTCGGGGGCTCGACGTCGCGTTGTGCCGAGTGATGTCAGACCTGGCCGTTATGGAAGAAGTGCCCCGAGTGGGATTCGAACCCACACTTGATGTGGTTTGAGCACATTGCCTCTGCCATTGGGCTATCGGGGCATTTGTCCGGATAAACTGGACATTTTTTGTGGCATTGACCCCCAGGCAGCCTGGGGGAGGGGTGACGGTGACCAGGGTAGCGGGTTCGGTAGGCTCGTGCGCGTGGAGAGCGCTCGGCGAGTTGTGATCGCGGAAGACGAGGCCCTGATCCGGCTGGACCTGAAGGAGATGCTTCAGGAGGACGGCTACGAGGTCGTGGGCGAGGCCGGGGACGGGGAGACCGCGGTCCGGCTGGCCGGCGAGCTCAAGCCCGATCTGGTGATCCTGGACGTGAAGATGCCCGTCCTGGACGGCATCTCGGCGGCGGAGCGGATCTCGGCGGACCGGATCGCGCCGGTGGTGATCCTGACGGCGTTCTCCCAGCGCGAGCTCGTCCAGCGGGCCACCGAGGCGGGCGCGATGGCCTACCTCGTCAAGCCGTTCGCCAAGACCGACCTCGCGCCCGCCATCGAGATGGCGGTGAGCCGGTACACCGAGCTGCGGGCGCTGGAGGCCGAGGTCGCGGGGCTGCAGGAGCGGCTGGAGACCCGCAAGGTGGTGGACCGGGCGAAGGGGCTGCTGCAGGAGGCGAACGGCTGGTCCGAGCCCGAGGCGTTCCGGTGGATCCAGAAGACCTCGATGGACCGCAGGCTCACCATGAGGGCCGTGGCGGAGGCCGTGGTGGCGGGCGCCACCGGCACCGCGGGCGGTGCCGCGAACGGCGAGGGCGAGCCCTCCGCAGGCTGACCGCCTGCACTGTCATCCGGCGCGTTGTCAAGGTCCAATGCGCCCGTGCCGGACCGGCCATGGTCGGCACGCTCCGTAATCGTGCCTGGCAAAACGGGGGAACCGATGGGCACGGGGGCGTAACGAACCAATAACCCTTCGATCCGGGGGTGCTGATCTGGGTCGGGTCCACGGTGTACGACATAGCTGGTCCCCGAGTGACCGATATCTCCTCCCGGGAGCGGTCGGCGTCGGGGCATGACTCGTACCCGATCCGGTGCGGATCCGGATGTGAAAGGTTGGGCACCTTGCGGCGCAACAGGATGAGGGTGACCGGCGCTATCGCGCTGGGAGCGGCGATGGCGCTGGGCGCCGCCGCCTGCGGTTCGGGAGACAGCGGCGGTGGCAAGGATCTGACGATCGCCTACATCGGTGTCCAGACCGGCGACAACTCCCCTGAGCTCGGGATCAACATCTCCAACGCGGTGAAGCTGGCGATCGACCAGTACAACGCGACGAACCCGAAGAAGAAGGTCAAGTTCAAGATCTACGACACCAAGGGCGACCCGGCCGTCGCGCCAGGCCAGGTCCAGAAGGCGATCGACGACAACGTCACCGCGGTCGTCGGCCCGGTGTTCTCCGGCGAGTCCAAGGCCACGGTGCCGAGCCTGGAGGAGGCGGAGATCCCGAACATCTCCCCCTCGGCCACCTCCACCGCGCTCGGCAAGAACGGCTGGAAGTTCTGGCACCGGCTGATCTCGAACGACGACGCGCAGGGCCAGGTCGACGGCGAGTTCATCGTGAAGACGCTGGCCGCCAAGAAGGTCTTCGTCATCGACGACAACCAGGAGTACAGCGTCGGCCTGGCCGACAAGGTGTTCTCGACGGTGCAGGCGCAGGGCGTCACGCCGCAGCGCGACAAGATCGACCCGAAGGCGACCGACTACTCCAGCACCGTCAACAAGGTGAAGGCGGCCAAGCCGGACGCGATCTTCTTCGGCGGGTACTACAACGGCGGCGACAAGCTGCTCAAGCAGCTCCGCGACGGCGGCGTGACCGCCAAGTTCGTCTCCGACGACGGCGCGCTCGACCAGAAGCTGGTCGACGGCGCCGGCACGAAGCAGGCGGAGGGCGCGCTGGTCTCGTGCGCGTGCCAGTCGATCAACCCGACGGCCGACAACCCGGCCGTCGCGAAGTTCATCAACGACTACAAGGCCGCGTTCCACAAGGACCAGGGCACGTACTCGGCGGAGGGCTACGACGCCGCGAACGCCATCCTGGGCGCCTTCAAGGCCGGTAAGACCTCGACGAAGGACGTCAACGACTACCTCAAGACGGTGAACTTCCAGGGCGTGTCGAAGCCGGTCAAGTTCGAGGCGAACGGCGAGATCCAGGTCAAGACCATCTACATGTTCCAGGTGGTCGGCGGGAAGCTGAAGTTCCTCGGCGACGCCGCCAAGGTCAAGCCCGAGTGAGCTAGGCCCGCCACGACGCAGGACGGACGCCGGTCCTCCGGCGCGGGGCGGGAGCGCCACAGCGCTCCCGCCCCCCTTTCTTGAGGAACCCTCTGTGCTCCACGACTTCACATCCCAGTTCTGGGCGAACACGGTCGACGGGCTGACCGTCGGTTCGATCTACGCGCTGGTCGCGCTCGGCTACACGATGGTCTACGGCGTGCTCCGGCTCATCAACTTCGCCCACTCCGAAATCTTCATGATCGGCACGTTCGGCGGGCTGACCCTGATCCAGGTGGTCGGCTTCGACAACGGCCCCTACACCGGCATCGCCCTGGTGGGCGTGCTGCTGGCGTGCCTGGTGGCGTCGATGGTCGCCTCGGGCGGGGCGGCGCTGCTGCTGGAGCTGGTCGCCTACCGGCCGCTGCGCCGCAAGGGGGCGTCGCGGCTGGCGGCGCTGATCTCGGCGATCGGCGCGTCGCTGTTCCTGCAGGAGCTGTTCGCGACGACGGTGATCCCGCACTTCTTCGGGCACGGCGGCGGCCGCGACCCGATCCACGTGCCGGACCTGCTGAAGAAGGAGACGCTGTTCTCGATCGGTTCGGGGGACGTCCGCAACGACAAGCTGCTGATCTTCGTGGCGGCGATCGTGATGATGGTCGTCCTGGACCGGTTCGTGAACGCCTCCAAGCTCGGCCGCGGCATCCGGGCCACGGCGCAGGACCCCGAGACGGCGGTGCTGCTCGGGGTGAACATCGACCGGGTCGTCGTTGTGACCTTCGTGGTCGGCGGGCTGATGGCGGGGGCGGCGGGCTTCTTCTTCGCGCTGCTCTACCAGCAGACGATGTTCAACATCGGCTTCATCCTCGGCATCAAGGCGTTCACGGCCGCGGTGCTCGGCGGCATCGGGAACCTGCGGGGCGCCCTCGTCGGCGGGTTCACGCTGGGGCTCATCGAGAACTACGGTGGCTCCATCTTCGGCTCCGAGTGGAAGGACGTCATCGCGTTCACGCTTCTCGTGGTCATCCTCCTGTTCCGTCCCACCGGCATCCTCGGTGAGTCCCTCCAGCAGGCGCGCGCATGAGCGACAACACGAACAAGACAGCGAACACGGCGGGGTGGCGCGGTGCGTTCACCGGCCCCCTGGAGGCCGTCCGCACGCACTGGGACGGGGCACCTGGGTGGGAGCGCTGGGCGGTCTACGTCCTGCTGGTCATCGGTGCGCTGTTCCTGCCGTATGAGGGTCTGGCGCCGGTGATGTCGCCGGAGTCGGCGTGGTCCACGATCCTGTTCTATCCGATCGGGATCTACGTGCTGCTCGCGCTGGGCCTGAACGTGGTGATCGGGTACGCCGGGATGCTCGACCTCGGGTACGTGGCGTTCTGGGCGATCGGCGCGTACACGATGGCGACGATGGCGGTGAAGCACGGGATCGGGTTCTGGCCGCTGCTGCCGTGCGGGATCGTGCTGGCGGCGGTGTCCGGGGTGATCCTGGGCGCTCCGACGCTGCGGTTGCGCGGCGACTACCTGGCGATCGTGACGCTGGGCTTCGGAGAGATCGTCCGGAAGGTCGCGGAGAACACGAACTGGCTGGGCGGCACGCGAGGGATCAACAACATCCCGCACCCGCCGAGCCATGAGGGCGTGTGGTTCGCCGGGGTGGACCTGTTCACGTACAAGATCAGGGACGCGCGGCCGTACTACTACCTGCTGGTCGCGGTGATCGTGGTCGTGATCATCTTCTCGAAGCGGCTGGAGTCGAGCCGGATCGGGCGGTCCTGGACGGCGATCCGGGAGGACGAGGACGCGGCCGAGATCATGGGCGTGCCGACGTTCAAGTTCAAGCTGCTGTCGTTCGCGACGGGCGCGGCGATCGGCGGGGCGGCGGGCGTGGTGTTCGCGGCGAAGACGAGCTACGTCGCGCCGGCGAACTTCCCGTTCCTGCTGTCGGCGACGATCCTGGCCGCGGTGGTGCTGGGCGGCGCGGGCAACATCCCGGGCGTGATCGTGGGGGCGTTCCTGGTGGCGTGGCTGCCGGAGCGGTTCCGCGGTCTGGCCGACTACCGCGACCTGGCGTTCGGCGCGATCCTCGTGGCGATGATGATCTTCCGTCCGGAGGGGCTGATCCCGTCGAGACAGCGCAAGGCCGAGATGGCCGAGGGCGGCGGAGGGATGGGCCATTTGGGCGCGGAGATCGACACCGCGTCCGGTTCGGAGGCCGAGGTGGGGAGCAGATGAGCGAGGTGTCCGGTGCCGCGGGCGGCAAGACCGGCGGCGCACTGCTCGAACTGTCGCAGGTGACGATGCGCTTCGGCGGCGTCGTCGCGCTGAACGCGGTGGACCTGACGGTGCGCGAGGGCGAGATCTTCGCGCTGATCGGGCCGAACGGCGCGGGCAAGACGACGGTGTTCAACACGGTGACCGGGGTGTACCGGCCGACGGCGGGCGAGATCAGGTTCGCGGGCGGCCGGCTGAACGGCCTGAAGCGGTACCAGGTCACCAAGCGGGGCGTCGCGCGGACGTTCCAGAACATCCGGCTGTTCCCGAACATGACGGCGGAGCAGAACGTGCAGGTGGGCGCGGACGCGCACCACAACGCCGGGCTGATCAGCGTGACGTTCGGGCTGCCCCGGCACCGGCGGGCCGAGCGCGAGGGCAAGGCGCTGGCGCGGGAGCTGCTGGACTTCGTCGGGGTGTCGCACCGCACGCACGACATGGCGAAGAACCTGCCGTACGGCGACCAGCGGCGGCTGGAGATCGCGCGGGCGCTGGCGACGGACCCGAAGCTGCTGCTGCTGGACGAGCCGGCCGCCGGGATGAACCCGGCGGAGAAGAACGCGCTGATGGAGCTGATCCGCAAGATCCGCGACAGCGGCCGGACGGTGCTGCTGATCGAGCACGACATGGGCCTGGTGATGGGGATCAGCGACCGCGTCGCGGTGCTGGACTTCGGACAGAAGATCGCCGACGGGCTGCCCGCCGAGGTGCAGAACGACCCGAAGGTGATCGAGGCGTACCTGGGGGCTCCGGCCGATGCTTCTTGAACTGAGGGACGTGCACGTCCACTACGGCAAGATCGAGGCGCTCAAGGGCGTGTCGCTGCAGGTGGACGAGGGTGAGATCGTCTCGCTGATCGGCGGGAACGGCGCGGGGAAGACCACCACGCTGAAGACGATCTCGGGGCTGCGGTCCTGCTCGTCGGGGTCGGTGTTCTTCGACGGCGCCGACATCGGGTCGATGCCGGGGCACAAGCGGGTGCTGGCGGGCATCGGGCAGGCGCCGGAGGGCCGGGGGATCTTCCCGGGCATGTCGGTGCACGAGAACCTGCTGATGGGCGCGTACGCCCGCAAGGACGACCATTCCAAGGAGCTGGCGGAGGCGTACGAGCTGTTCCCGCGGCTGGCGGAGCGGCGTTCGCAGGCGGCGGGGACGATGTCGGGCGGCGAGCAGCAGATGCTGGCGATCGGCCGGGCGCTGCTGTCGAAGCCGAAGGTGCTGCTGCTGGACGAGCCGTCGATGGGGCTGGCGCCGATGCTGGTGCAGCAGATCTTCTCGATCATCGAGGAGATCAACCGGCGCGGGACGACGATCCTGCTGGTGGAGCAGAACGCGCAGCAGGCGCTGCGGCTGGCGGATCGCGCGTACGTGCTGGAGACGGGCCGGATCGTGCGGTCGGCGCCGGCGGCGGAGCTGCTGGACGACCCGCAGGTGCGGGCGGCGTATCTGGGCGGCGACGTCGGCGGGGTTCCCGCTGAGGCCGCTGGCGAGGACGGTGCTGCCGCGCCGGGCGAGGCCGCGCCGGG
>NZ_JBEYYT010000056.1:0-34932 GCF_040645715.1 Spirillospora sp. NPDC046719
GCGACCCCGCCCGCGCGCGGACGCTGACGCCCACCGGGCTGCAGGCCGCGCACCTGCGGTCCCCGCTGGGGATCGACGCGGCGAACCCGACGCTGAGCTGGCGGTTCGCCGCCGGGCCGCGCAACGCGGCGCAGACCGCGTACCAGGTCCGCGCGGCGAGCACGGACGCCCGGCTGCACCGCCCCGACCTGTGGGACTCCGGCAAGGTCGCGGGCGGCGCGGTCGCCGCCGCCTACGCCGGCCGCGCCCTCGGCTCGCGGCAGCGCGTGTCGTGGCAGGTGCGGGTGTGGGACGAGCGGGGCCGCGCGTCCGCGTGGAGCGAGCCCGCGCACTTCGAGACCGGCCTGCTCGCCGCGTCCGACTGGACGGCGCAGTGGATCGGGAACCCGGCGTGGTCCGACCCGAAGCCCACCCCCGCCACGGTCGCGTTCACCGCCCGCACCGCCCGGTACGTCCGGCTGAACGTGACCCGGCTCGGCCTCCCGATCAAGGAGGGCTGGCCGTACAAGGTGTCCCGGCTCCAGCTCGCCGAGGTCCAGGTGCAGGACGGCGCGTCCGGCGCGAACGTAGCGCTGCACGCGCCGGTGACCGCGTCGGAGAGCTACACCGTCGGGGGCCAGTGGGAACCGAAGGCGATCACCGACGGCTCGCTGACCAGCGACGCCGCGCCGTTCGGCTACACGAGCATGCAGTACCAGGACCAGGATCTCGCCTCCGCGATCTGGGTGCAGATCGACCTCGGCGAGGAGCGGCGGTTCGACCGGGTGCTGCTCTACCCGCGCACCGACGTGATGACCGATGACGGGAGGACCGCCAACTTCCCCGAGGACTTCACCGTCCAGACCTCTAGCGACGGGAAGGCGTTCGACACCGCCGCCACGGTCAAGGGCCAGCAGGCCCCGCCGCCGCTGCACGCCCAGCCGGAGGCGCTCCCGCTGTTCAAGAAGGAGTTCGACCTCGGCAAGCGGGTACGGTCGGCGCGGCTGTACGCGACCGCGCTCGGCGTCCTCGACGTCACCGTGAACGGGCGGCCGGTGAGCGACGCCGTCCTCGAACCGCCCTACACCGCGTACAAGCAGCGCATCGTCTACTCGACCTACGACGTGACGGGCCTGCTGCGGCGCGGCGGCAACACGATCCAGGCCGAGGTCGGCAACGGCATGGCGAACGTCCCGGCCACGCCGGGCCGCTACCAGAAGCTCACCCGCTCGGACGGCCGGCCCGCGTTCCTCGGCCAGCTCGAGATCACCTACACCGACGGGTCGCGCGAGGTCGTCGCGTCGGACACGTCCTGGAAGACGGCGCTCGGCGCCACCACGTTCAGCAGCTGGTACGGCGGCGAGGACTTCGACGCCCGCCGCGCCCCGGCGGACTGGACGGCCGCCGTGCGCCGCGACGCGCCGACCGCGAAGCTCACCGCCCGGATGGCCCCGCCGATCGAACCCGCCGGGACCTTCCGCACCCAGAAGATCACCCAGCCGAAGGACGGCGTGTACGTCGTCGACCTCGGGACGAACTTCGCCGGCTGGGCGCGGCTGCGGGTCAGCGGCCCGGCCGGGACGAAGGTGACGATGCGCCCCGGCGAGCTGCTCAACGCCGACGGCACCGTCAGCCAGAGCACCACAGGCTCCCCGATCTGGGACACCTACACCCTGTCCGGGAACGGCACCGAGACCTGGCATCCCCGGTTCTGTTACCACGGCTTCCGGTACGTGCAGCTCGAAGGGCTGCCGTCCGCGCCGGACGACGGGACCGTCACCGGCATCGCGCTGCGCGCCGCCAACGACGCGGCCGGGTCGTTCACCAGCTCGCACGGCCTGCTCAACGACATCCACCGGATCATCGACCGGGCCGTGCAGAGCAACATGTACTCGGTCCTCACCGACTGCCCGCACCGCGAGAAGCTCGGCTGGCTGGAGCAGGCGAACCTGGTCTTCCCGGCCGTCGCCCGCAACTACGACGTGACCGCCTACTACGGCGAGATCGTCCGCGACATCGCCGAGGCGCAGACGGCCGACGGGCTCGTCCCGGACATCGCGCCCGAGTACACCGTGTTCTCCGGCGGGTTCCGCGACGACCCGAACTGGGGCAACGTCATCGTGTTCGCGCCCTGGCAGATGTACCGGGCGTACGGGGACGAGGCGACGCTCCGCACCTACTACCCGAACATGGCGCGGTACGTGGAGTACCTGTCGTCCAAGGCGAAGGGGAACCTGCTCGACTACGGCCTCGGGGACTGGATCACCTTCGACAACAGCACCCCGCTCGGCGTCACCGCCACGTTCGGCTACCACCGGGCCGTGACGGCGCTGGCGTCCATCGCCGAGGTCATCGGCAAGAGCGACGACGCGGCCGAGTACACGAAGCTGGCCAAGGACATCGGTGACGCGTTCAACGGCAAGTACGCGACCGGCGACACCTACGGGTCCGGCAGCCAGGCGTGCGACGCGCTCGCCCTCGACATGGGGATCGTGCCCGCCGCGTCCAAGGACAAGGTGCTCGCCCACCTCGTGCAGAGCATCACCGCGAAGGGCTACCACCTCACCGTCGGCGAGATCGCGCTGCCGTCGGTGTTCCGGGTGCTGTCGGCCGCCGGGCGCGACGACGTCATCCACGCCGTCGCCACCCAGACCGGCAACCCCAGCTACGGCTACCAGGTGGTGCACGGCGCGACCTCGCTGACCGAGAACTGGGACGGGCCCACGTCCGGGAACTCGCAGAACCACTTCATGCTCGGCGCGATCGACGAGTGGTTCCACGCCGGGCTCGCCGGGCTGTCGCAGACCGACGGCTCTATCGGCTACGCGACCCTGCTCGTCCGCCCGGCCGTGGTCGGCGACGTCACCCGCGCCGCCGCGACCTACGAGACGCCGCGCGGCCGCGCCGCCGCGTCCTGGCGCCGCACCGGCAAGCGGCTCCGCCTCGACGCCACCGTCCCGCCGAACACGACGGCCCGCGTCGAGTTCCCGCTGTTCGGCGGCACGACCCGGCCGGACGCGCCCGAGGACGCCAAGTGGGTCGGGATCGAGAACGACCGCGCCGTCTTCCAGATCGGCTCCGGCGACTGGACCTTCGAAGGGGCTATGAAATGAGCGAAGCGAACCGGGGGGTGTGGGGGGTCGTCCCCCCACAGGGTGCACGCATGAGCGAAGCGAACCGGGGGGCCGTCCCTCCGCAGGGAACCCGCATGAGCGATGGGCTGAGCAGGCGGCGGTTCCTCGGCGCGTCGGCGATCGGGGCGACCGGCGCCATCGTGCTCGGGCACGCCGGGACGGCCGCCGCGGCGCCCGCCGCGCCCGCCGGGAAGGGCGTCGCGGCGCGCACGCCGTCCGGGCTGCTGACGTCGCTGCTGCCGGACGGTCTCGGCGTCACGGCGGCGCGGCCGCGGCTGAGCTGGCAGGTCGCCGACCTCGGGCCCGGGACGAAGCAGACGCACTACCAGGTGCAGTTCGCCACGACCCCGTCGCGGCTCGCCAAGGGCCCGTACCACTGGGACAGCGGGCGGGTCGCGTCGTCCGCGTCGGTCGCCGTCCCCTACGGCGGGCCTCCGCTCGCCGCCGGGACGGCGTACTGGTGGCGAGTCCGGACGTTCGACGGGCCGAAGGCGTCGCGCTGGTCGGCGCCGACGCTGGTCGCGACCGGCCTGGACGGCTGGAAGGCCGAGCCGATCTGGGTCCCGGCCGCCACGGCGCCCGGCGACGGCGTGCTCAAGGCGCGGGTGCGGATCACCGCCGTGGCGGCGGGCCTGTGGTTCCGCGCGTCCTCGGCGAGCGCGAACTACCTGTGGCAACTGCGCGCCGGATCGCCGGGCGTGCTGAAGAAGCACGTGTGCGTGAACGGGACGTACCGGGTGCTGGAGGAGAAGACGCTCGGCGTCCCGATCGAGACGGGCCGCTGGTACGAGGTCACCGTCGAGATGAAGGGTTCGACGTTCACGACCTCGATCGACGGCACGGCCGTCGACACCACGACCGACGGCACGTACGCCACCGGCACCGTCGGGATGCGCAACGGCTCGACGGAGGCGAACCAGTGGGACGCCGTCACCTTCACCGCGCCCGACGGAAAGGCCCTCATCAGCGAGGACTTCGCCGACGGCCTCGGCACGTTCACCGCCGGGACCGTCGCCGACGGCGTCCTGACGCTCGGCAAGGGCCAGTCGACGCTGTCCTCGGCGGGCGCGGCCGACGACGACTGGGCGCTGCTGCGCACCGAGTTCACCCCGGCGCGCAAGCCGATCGCCGCCGCCGTCCTGCACGTCGCCGCGCAGTCGCCCACGCCCGTCCGGCAGTACCCGGCGAAGATCTGGGTCAACGGCGAGGTCGCCGGGTTCGCGTCCCAGCGGGCCGGGGCGGGCGCGCCGCGCTACCACTCGTTCGACGTCACCGGCCTGGTGACGCCCGGCCGCCGCAACGCGCTCGCCGCCCTCGCGTTCACCACCGAGGACAAGCGGTTCGTCGCGCAGCTCGCCGTCACCTACGCCGACGGGACGACCGGCACCTTCGCCAGCGGCGCGTCGTGGAAGGCGCGCCGCCAGGCCGGGATGCTGCGCGACGCCGGCACGATCGGCACGTCCTACTACGTCGGCCCGCAGGAGTACTGGGACCTGCGCAAGGAGCCGGCCGGGTGGACGAGTCCCGGCTTCGACGACTCCGGCTGGGACGCTCCGCAGGTCAAGCCCGCCATCGACGGGCTGGTGCCGGCGCTGGTGGAGCCGGTCCGGCTGCACGACGTCCGGCCCGCGTCGGTGCGGAAGGTCGCGCCCGGCACCTGGCTCGTCGACCTCGGCAAGGAGATCGCGGGCGGACTGCGGCTGTCGGTGCGCGGCAAGGCCGGGCAGACCGTCGAGGTCCGGCTCGGCGAGGAGCTGAACGCCGACGGGACCGTCCGGTACGCGCTGCGCGCCGGCGTCACCTACCGGGAGGTCTGGACGCTGCGCGACGGCCTCCAGTCCGCCGAGCACTGGGGCTACCGCGGCTTCCGCTACGCGCAGCTGATCTGCGACGACGACCTCGACCTGTCGGACGCCGCCACCGGCCGCGCGTGGCGCGTCGACTGGCGGGCCTCGGACGCCTCGTTCGCCAGCTCCAGCCGCGACCTCGACCGGGTCTACGAGATGTGCCGGTACTCGATCGAGGCCACGCGCGGCGACCTGTACATCGACACCCCGACCCGGGAGCGCGGCCCCTACGAGGGCGACGCGCTGATCAACCAGGCGTCGGAGTACGCGGTGCAGCGGTCGTTCGCGCTGGCCCGCGCGTCCGACGCCTACCTGGCCCGCAACCACACCTGGCCGACCGAGTACCGGCTGATGAACGTCATGTCGGCGTGGCGGGACTACCTGCACACCGGCGACCCCGACCAGCTCGCCGCCGACTACGACCTCCTCGCGGCCAAGCACCTGACGTCCTACCTCGGCGACGACGGACTGGTGCACAAGAAGCCGGGCGCGTCGAGCCAGGACCTCGGCGACCTCGTCGACTGGCCCGCCTCCAACCGCGACGGCTACGTGTTCACCGAGGTCAACACCGTGGTGAACGCCTGCCAGTACGCCGCGTTCACCGCGATGGCCGACATCGCGGCCGTCCTGGGCAGGACGGCCGACGCCAGGACGTGGCGGGCGAAGGCCGACGCGCTCGCGAACGCGATGCGCACGACGCTGCTGGACGCCGCGAACGGCCGGTTCGTGGACGGCGCCGGCACGACCCACAGCGCGCAGCACGCCACCGCGTTCCCCGTCGCGCTCGGCGTCGCCGGGCAGGGCACCGTGCCCGACGACGTCGTCCGGGCGCTGGGGAAGACGCTCGCCGACGGCGGCATGAGGGTCAGCGTCTACGGCGCGCAGTTCCTGCTGGACGCGCTGTTCGCGACGGGCCGGGCCGAGGACGCGATCGGGCTGATGACCGCCACCGGCACGAACTCCTGGCTGCACCTCATGGACGACCTCGGCGCGACCATCGTCGGCGAGGCGTGGGACCCGTCCCTGAAGAGCAACATGACGTTCTCGCACGCCTGGGGCTCGGCGCCCGCGAACGCGATCCCCCGCCGCGTGCTCGGCGTGGAGATCACCGCGCCGGGCGCCGCGGAGATCGAGGTGCGCCCCCGGCCCGGCGCCCTCACCCGGATCTCCGGGACCGTGCCGACGGTCCGCGGCCCCGTCGCCGTCGCGCTCGACCGCGCGGCCGGCTACCGCCTCGACGTGGACGTGCCGCCCAACACCGCCGCCCGAGTCGTCGTGGAGCTAGGCGGCACCGACCCCCGGGACGTCCGCGTCACCGGGCCCCACGCCCGCGCCCCCCGCACCACGGGCCGGGACGCGACCGGGCCGCTGCTCGCCATCGGCCCGGTCGGCTCCGGCCGCACCACCGTGATCGCGCGCACCTGACCGGCGCGATCGATTCAGGAGGAAGACGAGAGTGAACGACGACCGTAACGAGCAGGGACCGCGCGGGCTGACCCGCAGGCGGGTGCTGCAGATCGGCACCGCCGCCGCCGTCGTGGCGGCCGCGGCCCCCGCGCTCGGGGGAGAGGCGGTCGCCGCCGCCCCGGCCGCCCCGGCCGCGCCGGGCGCGGGCGGGTTCGCCCGGCCCGGCGCGGCCGTGCGGCCGAGGTTCCGCTGGTGGTGGCCGGACGGGCTGGTCGACCCGGCCGAGATCCGCCGCGAGATCGACCAGATGGCCGACGCCGGGTTCGGCGGCGGCGAGATCTCCGCCGTGCACCACAGCGTCAAGGACGGGTCCGTCCTGGACCCGCAGGGGCACGGCTGGGGGACGGCGGCGTGGGTCGCCGGCGTCGAGGCCGCCCTGGACCAGGCGGCCCGCCGCGGCCTGACCGTGGACCTGACGATCGGCCCGTCCTGGCCCGCCGCCGTCCCGACGATCACCCCGGACGACGACGCCGCCGTCCAGGAGCTGGCCTACGGGACGGTGACCGTCGCGGGCGGCGCGACGCACGACGGCCCCGTGCCCGAGCCCGTCGCGGCGGCGGCGAAGGGCGTGGCGAAGCGGACCCTCGTCGCCGTGCACGCCGTGAAGATCGACGCGGCGAACGCGACCCGCAAGGAGACCGGGCTCGACTTCGCCTCCTTCACCGACCTGACCGAGCGGGCGAAGGACGGCCGGATCACCTGGACGGCCCCGGCCGGCGGCGACTGGCTGCTGCTGTCGTACTGGCGGCGCGGCAGCGGGCAGCAGCCCGAGGGCGGCCCGCACAGCAGCCCCGACTCCTGGGTCGTCGACCACTTCAGCAAGGCGGGCACGCGCGCGGTCACCGCGTTCTGGGAGGCGCGGCTGCTCACCCCGCGCGTCCGCAAGCTGATCAAGAAGGCCGGCGCGACGCTGTTCGAGGACTCGATCGAGCTGGAGACGCCCGCCCTCAACTGGACCCCGGACCTGCCCGCCGAGTTCAGGCGGCGGCGCGGCTACGACCTCATGCCGTACCTGCCGGTGATCGTCCTGAACAAGGAGAACACCGTCTTCAGCTACGAGGCGGGCCGCACCGCGCACGCGCGGCACGACTTCTGGCTGACGGTGTCCGACCTGCTGAACGAGTACCACTTCGAGGCGCTGCGCACGTGGGCGCACTCCGTGGGCCTGGACCTGCGCGCCCAGCCGTACGGGCTCCAGACCGACGCGATCCGGTCCGCGGCGATCCTGGACGTCCCCGAGGGCGAGTCGCTCGGGTTCAAGAACCTGGACGACTACCGCGCGCTGGCCGGAGGCCGCGACATGGCGGGCCGGGAGGTGCTGTCCTGCGAGGCGGGGGCGTACCAGGGTGGCGCGTACAACACCACGTGGGACAAGCTGCTGCGCACCATGGGCGGCGCCTACGCGGCCGGTCTCAACCAGACCGTGTTCCACGGGTTCTCCTACGCGACCGCGCCCGGCGCGGCCTGGCCCGGTTTCGCGGCGTTCACCCCGTACAACGGCGGCATCGGGTTCGCCGAGTCGTGGGGGCCGCGCCAGCCGACCTGGCGGCACGCCCCCGACATCGCCGCGTACTTCGGGCGCGTCCACCAGGCGATGCGCGCCGGTACGAGCCGCGTCGACGTCGCGGTGTTCCGGCAGAAGGGGTACACCAAGACCGGTATCGGCGCCGGCTGGTTCACCAAGTACGGCGTCCCGCTCGGCTGGACGCACCAGATGATCAGCGCGCCGCTGCTGGACCTGCCGTCGGCGACGGTCCGGGACGGGCGGCTCGCCCCCGACGGCCCCGCCTACCAGGCGCTGTTCGTCGAGGGCGACCGGTTCAACGGCAACGAGTGCACGCTTCCGCTCGACAGCGCCCGCACGATGCTGAAGCTCGCCAAGGCGGGCCTCCCGCTCGTCTTCCTCGGCGACTGGTCGGCCGCGACGGTCCCGGGCATCGCGAAGGACGGCGAGAACGACGCCCTCCGCGCCGTCCTCAAGGAGATGTTCGCGCTACCACGCGTGAAGAACGTCGCGGCGGAGACCGACGTCCAAGGCGCGCTCGACGCGCTCGGCCTGCGGCCCGAGGCGAGCTACGCGCAGAGCTCCACGCTGCTCAACGCCCACCGCCGGGACGGCCGCGTCGACTACTTCTACCTGTGCAACGGCAAGCACGCGGAGACGGTCAAGCCGCCGGTCGCCGCGATCGACCACGAGGTGACGTTCACCCGCGCCGACCGCAAGGCCGTCCCGTACCGGCTGGACCTGTGGACGGGCGAGACCGAGCCCGTCGCCGTCTACAAGGCCGACGGCGACACCGTCACGGTCCGGATCGCGCTCCAGCCCTCCGAGGCGACCGTGATCATCCTGGCGCGCGCCGGGAACCACCCGTCCGCCACCGCCGCCGAGACCGAGGTGAGGGTGGATGGGCAGCGGCTCGTCGCGCGCGCGACCACCGCCGGCACCTACGCGACCACCCTCGCGGACGGGCGCACGGTCACGACCGCCATCGGCGCCGTCCCCGCTGCGCAGACCCTCACCGCCTGGCGGCTGCGCGTCGAGGACATGACCCCGGACGGCACCGAGCAGCACGACCTGGCGCTCGACGCCCTCAAGGCGTGGCCGGACATCCCCGAGCTCGCGGACGTCTCCGGCATCGGCACCTACACCACCACGGTGACCTGGGACGGCGCCGGCGCCGGCGCCGTCCTGGACCTCGGCGAGGTCTTCGACACCTGCCGGGTGTCGGTGAACGGGCGCCGCGTCCCGCCGGTCAGCGTGCTGTACCCGGCCGTGGACATCGGCCCCTACCTGCGGCGCGGCGCCAACACCATCGAGGTCGAGGTCGCCACGACGCTGAACAACCGGCTGCGGGTGTCCGATCCGGCCGTCTACGGCGGGGCGTCGCGCCAGGCGTACGGGCTGGTCGGGCCGGTCCGGCTCGTCCCGTACGGCGAGGCGGTGATCCGGACCCGCTGAGCCGGCCCCGAGAACGAGTGCGGGAGGGCGTTGGCCCGCCCTCCCGCACATGAACCCCCGTCGACCCCGTCCCGCACACGGATCGGAATCCGAGGAATCCATGCACAACAGCGTATCCAGGCGGCGCATCGCCGCTCTGACCCTGGGAATGTCCGCCCTGCTCGCCGCCCAGGCCGTCCCCGCGTCCGCCGCTTCCGGCCAGGGGAGCGGGAACGGCTCGGCGCCGTGGAAGCGGTACGTCCTGTCGCCGTCGTCCCGGACGGTCCGCCCCGTCGCCGTCTACAACACCAGCGGCGACGTCACGGACCCGTCCGCCGTCCTCAAGGGGCACAAGACCACCCTCAGCGGCGCAGGGTCGTACGTCACGCTCGACTTCGGCAAGGAGGTCGGCGGCCTCACCACCCTGCACTTCGCCGGATCGGACGGCGCGCAGCAGGTCGGGCTCGCGTTCAACGAGTCGTCCGCGTACGTCGCCACCGACAGCGACGCCTCCACCGGCGGCCCGCGCAGCCGCGACGGCTCCCTCACCGCCGACGTGGACGGCCGCACGACCTACACCACGCCGGAGAAGTACCTGCGCGGCGGGTTCCGCTATCTGACGATCTTCATGCGGTCGGGCGGCAGCGTCGACCTGGACGGGGTGTCGCTGCACTACACGCCCGCGCCGCAGGTGAAGGACCCGTCGAAGTACGCGAACTACTTCTACTCCAGCGACGACCTGCTGAACCGGATCTGGTACGCGGGCGCCTACACCGTCCAGCTGAACACGATCTCGCCGAAGACCGGGCGCGTGTGGGAGGCGCCGGCGGCGCTGTGGGACAACACCGGCGACATCGGCTCCGGCGCGTCCATCCTCGTGGACGGCGCCAAGCGGGACCGGACGGTCTGGCCCGGCGACCTCGGCGTCGAGATCCCGTCCGCGTACGCGGCGTTCGACGACACCGCGTCCGCCCGCAACTCGCTCGACGTGATCTACCAGCACCAGCGCGACACCGGAGAGCTGCCCTACGCCGGACCCGAGCTGAACAAGTACGGCTCGGACACCTACCACCTGTGGACCCTGGCCGCGAGCTGGGACTACTACAAGTACACCGGTGACGCGGGCTGGGTCTCGGGGATCTGGGACCGGTACAAGAAGGCCGTCGACTACAGCTCCGCGAAGGTCGACGCGAACGGCCTGCTGTCGATCACCGGCACGTCCGACTCCGTCCGGATCCTCGCCAAGGGCGAGAACCTCATCGCGAACGTGCTGCTGTGGCGCGTCCTCGACACCGGTTCGCAGCTCGCCCGCACCCAGGGCGACACCGCCCTCGCGGACTCCTACTCCCAGCGCGCCGCCGCGTTGCGCACCGCGATCAACGCCAACTTCTGGGACGACGCGGCGGGCGCGTACAAGTTCTACCCCAACAACGCCATCCACCCGCAGGACGGCAACTCGCTCGCCGTCTGGTACGGCCTGGCCGACCGGACCCAGGCCCGCCGGATCAGCGCCCAGCTGAAGGGCAACTGGAACGAGGTCGCCTCCACCGCGCCCGAGAACAAGGGCAACCCGGGCGTCTTCTCCGGCTCGATGGAGGTCAACGCGCACTTCGCCGCCGGCGGGCAGGCCGCCGACCAGGCCGGCGTCGACATCATCCGGCGCGAGTGGGGCTACATGCTGAGCCACCCGCAGGGCACCGGCAGCACGTTCTGGGAGTCGTACCGCAACCCCGGCGACGGCTGCGTCTTCTGCAGCTCCTACACCAGCCTCGCGCACGCCTGGGCGACCGGCCCCGTCACCGCGCTGACCTTCGGCGTCCTCGGGCTCGACCCGACCGGGACGGGCGGGCGGTCGTTCGACTTCGTCCCGCACACCGCCGACCTCTCCTTCGCCCAGGGCCGCATCACCACGACGCTCGGCGCCGTCGAGGGTTCCTGGAAGGTCGCCAAGGGCGCCTACACGGCGAAGCTGAAGGCGCCGCACGCCGCGACCGGACGCGCCGGCGTGCCCACCTTCGGCGAGCGGATCAAGGTCCGGGTCGACGGGCACCTCGTCTGGGACGGCACCCGCGCGCTGATGCAGGGCGTCCGGAGCGACGGCGAGTACGTCTACGTCGACGGCCTGCACGGGAACCACACCATCAGGAGCGAGCGGGCATGACCGGCGCCCTGGATCGCAGGGCGTTCCTCGGCACGGCGGGCGCCGCTTCGGCGGCGCTCGCCCTCCCCGCCCTGCCCGCACCGCCTGCCCGCGCCGGGACCGTCCGCGTCTCGCCGAAGCCGGTCCTCGCGCCGTTCCCGCTGCGGGACGTCACGCTGCTGGACGGCCCGTTCCGCGCGAACATGGCCCGGACCTGCGAGTACCTGAAGTTCGTTGACGCCGACCGGCTCCTGCGCACCTTCCGGCTGAACGTGGGGCTGCCGTCGTCGGCGCAGCCGTGCGGCGGCTGGGAGGCACCGGACGTCCAGCTGCGCGGCCACTCCACCGGGCACCTGCTGTCGGCGCTCGCGCAGGCGCACGCGAACACCGGCGACGACGCGTACGCGGCCAAGGGCCGGTACATCGTCGCCGAGCTGGCGAAATGCCAGGCGGCGTCGCCGTCGGCCGGGTTCGCCGCCGGCTACCTGTCGGCGTTCGAGGAGGCCGTCTTCGACCAGATGGAGGCGGGCGGCCACCCCTGGGCGCCGTACTACACCCTCCACAAGATCATGGCCGGGCTGCTCGACCAGTACCGGCTCGGCGGCAACGCCCAGGCGCTGACCGTGCTGAAGGGGATGGCCGCGTGGGCCGGGACCCGCACCGCCAGGCTGACCGCCGACCAGATGCAGAAGGTGCTGAACGTCGAGTTCGGCGGCATGAACGACGTGCTCGCCGAGCTGTACCAGGTCACCGGCGACCCCGAGCACCTCGCGACGGCGCGCCGCTTCGACCACGAGGCGGTCTACGGCCCGCTCGCCGAGCGCCGCGACGCCCTCGACGGCCTGCACGCCAACACCCAGATCCCCAAGATCGTCGGAGCGGTCCGCGAGTACGAGGTGACCGGCGAGACGCGCTACCACGACATCGCCGCCTATTTCTGGGACACCGTCGTCCACCGCCATTCCTACGTGATCGGCGGGAACAGCAACAACGAGCTGTTCGGCCCGCCCGGCGAGATCGCCAGCCGGCTCGGCTCCGACACCTGCGAGAACTGCAACTCCTACAACATGCTGAAGCTCTCGCGGCTGCTGTTCCTGCACGATCCGTCCGAGTCCGCCTACATGGACCACTACGAGTGGACGCTGCTCAACCAGATGCTCGGCGAGCAGGATCCCGACTCCGAGCACGGTTTCGTCACCTACTACACCGGCCTGTTCCCCGGTTCGCAGCGCGAGGTCAAGGGCGGCCTGAAGGCGGCGCCGGGCAGCTACAGCTCCGACTACGACAACTTCTCCTGCGACCACGGAACGGGAATGGAGACGGCGACGAAATTCGCCGACAGCGTCTACTTCCATTCCGGCGACGAACTGTACGTCAACCTGTTCATCCCGTCCGAGGTGACGTGGCGGGAACGCGGGGTGACGGTGCGGCAGGAGACCGGATACCCGCACACCGACCGGACGCGCCTGACCGTGACCTCCGGCTCGTCCCGGTTCACGCTGAGGATCCGCGTGCCCGGCTGGCTGGACGCGCGGGGCGCCCGCCCGCGGATCCGGGTGAACGGCGCCGCCGTCCCGGTGAAGGCCCGCCCGGGGACGTACGCCGCGATCGAGCGGCACTGGAAGCGCGGCGACGTCGTGGACGTCGCGATGCCGATGGCGCCGGTCTGGCGGCAGGCGCCCGACAACCCGTGCGTCCAGGCCGTCAGCGTCGGCCCGGTCGTGCTGGCGGGGGAGTACGGCGACCGGGCGCTCAACGCGTTCCCCGCGATCGACCCGCGCTCGCTGCGCGCCGACCGCCGGACCCCGCTGGCCTACACCGCGTCGGCGGACGGCGCGACCGTGCGGCTGAAGCCGTTCTCCGAGGTCCAGCACGAGCGCTACACCGTGTACTGGGCGACGCCCGCGCCGCGCCGCGGGCCCGCGCTGCTGGCGCACTTCCCGCTGACCGGGCGGAGCCTCGCCGACGCGACGGGCCGGTGGCCGGACGCGTCGCTGGCGTCCGGCGCCTCGTGGGCGGACGACGGCGGCGCGGTCGTGCTCGACGGGACGGGCGGCCACGTCGCGCTGCCCGCCGGGCTCCTCGCGGGGCTCGACGCGCTCACCGTCTCCGTCTGGCTGAACCTCGACACCGTCGCCAACAACACGCGGGTGTTCGACCTCGGGTTCAATAAGACCACGTACTTCGCCGTGATCGCCCGGACCGGGTCGGCCAGGGCCCGGTTCACCATGAAGATCACCGGCATGGACGGCGAGGACTACGCCGACGCGCCGTCCGCACTCCCGTCCGGCGCCTGGACCCACCTCGCCGTCACCGCCGGGGGCGGATCGGCCGTCCTGTACGTCGACGGAGCCCCCGCCGGACGCAAGGACGGCCTCGTCATGAGCCCGCTCGCGCTCGGCGCCACCACCCACAACTACCTCGGCCGCTCCCAGGACACCCGCAACCCGGCCATGGACGGTCAGGTCACCGGCTTCCGCCTCTACAACCACGCCCTGACGGCCGCCGGCATCGCGGACCTGCACGCCCAGGGCCGTTCCTGACGGCCAGACCTCCTAGGAGAACCCCCCTTGCGCAAGCCGATCCGCGGCCTCGCGGCCGCAGCGGTGACCGTCGTCCTGCCGCTGACCCTCCTCGCCCCGCCCGCGCACGCCGACGCCCGCGCGGACGTCACCGGCCTGCGGGCCGACGACCTGTCCCAGGCGCTCGGCATCGACGACACCACCCCGCCCCTCACCTGGCAGCTGCGCGGCGGCCGGAACACGGCGCAGACCGCCTACCGGATCCAGGCCGCCACCAGCGAGAAGGCGCTGCACCAGGGCCGTCCCGACCTGTGGGACTCCGGCCGCGTCGCCTCCGCCGCGCAGCGCGTCGACTACGCGGGCGAGAAGCTCGGCAGCCGCGCCCGCGTGTACTGGCGCGTCCGCGTGTGGACGGGCCCGAAGGCGTCCGGCTGGTCGTCGCCGTCCTGGTTCGAGACCGGCCTCACCGCCCAGAGCGACTGGCGGGGCCGCTGGATCGGCCAGAAGGACTGGCAGACCAGCACCAAGAAGCCCGACCCCATCGTGGTGAGGCTGCCGAAGACCACCGCCCGGTACGTCCGCCTCGACGTCACCAGGCTCGGGCTGCCGATGGTCGAGCAGGTGCCGGACGAGACCTACCGGCTCCAGCTCGCCGAGCTGGAGGTCCGCGACTCCGCCGCCCCTGGCACGAACCTCGCCGCCGGCCGGACCGTCACCGCGTCCGACAACGGCGGCAACGTCAACCGCAAGTGGGGCACCCGCTACCTCACCGACGGGACCGAGACGACGAACCAGGAGTTCGCCGGGTGGTCCAGCTCCGCCTACCCGAAGGCGGACGTCTCGGACGCACCGCTGACGCTGACCGTCGACCTCAAGGACGCCAAGGCGTTCGACGAGGTGCTGCTGTTCCCGCGCACCGACCAGCCCGCCGCGGGCGGCAAGGTCCCGTACGCGCCCGCGGACTTCACCGTCGGCGCGTCCGACACGGCCGACGGCGCGTTCGCGAACAAGGCGTCCGTCACCGGGCAGGCGCCGCCGGACTCGCCGGTCCCCGAAGCGCTGCCGATCTTCGCCAAGGACTTCTCGCTGCCGCGCGGCGTCCGCGACGCCCGCCTCTACGTCGCCGGGCTCGGCGTCTACGAGGCGCGGCTGAACGGCCGCCGCGTCGGCGACGCCGAGCTCGAACCCGCCAACACCGCCTACGCCAAGCGCGTCCAGTACGCCGCCTACGACGTCACCTCGATGCTGCGGCCCGGCGGCAACACCCTCGGCGTCGAGCTCGGCAACGGCAACGCCAACGTGATCTCCACGCCCGACCGGTACCGGAAGTTCTCCGGGACGATCAGCGACCCCAAGCTGATGGCGCAGCTGGAGGTCACCCTCGCGAACGGCCAGGTGATGCGGGTCGCGAGCGACGGGACGTGGAAGACCGTCCTCGGTCCCGTCACCTTCTCCAACTGGTACGGCGGCGAGGACCACGACGCCCGCCGCGAGCGCCCCGGCTGGGACCGGCCCGGCGCGTCCCGCTCCGGCTGGGAGGACGCCGTCCCCGTCTCCGCGCCCGGCGCGCTCAGCGGGCGCGAGGCCGAACCCGTCCGCGTCGTCGAGACCCTGCCCGGTGAGCGGGTGGGCTCCGGCGACGGCTACCAGGTGTTCGACGTCGGCCGCGTCATCGCCGGGCGCCCCGAGATCACCGTGACCGCGCCCGCCGGCACCGCCGTCCGCGTGTACCCGTCCGAGAGTCTCAAGGACGGCCGCGCGTACCAGTCGGCCAGCAACGTCGGCGCGCCGATCTGGGACCAGTACACGACCCGCACCTCCGGGGCCGAGACCTGGCACCCGCAGTTCTCCTACCACTCCTTCCGGTACCTGGAGGTGCGCGGGCTGCCCGCCGGCGCGACGATCACCGTCCGCGGGCAGGCGCTGCGCAACGGCGCCGCCTCCGCCGGCTCGTTCAGCTCGTCCGACGACCTCATCGACGGCGTCCACGGCCTCGTCCGCCGGGCCATCGAGAACAACATGCAGAGCATCCTCACCGACTGCCCGAGCCGCGAGAAGCTCGGCTGGCTGGAGCAGGACCACCTCGTCGGCGACGCGCTCGCCGCCAACTACGACGTGCACGCGCTGCTGCGCAAGGTCGTCCAGGACATGGCGGACGCGCAGACCGACACCGGCCTCATCCCGTCCACCGTGCCGGACTACACCGTCCTCGCCGGCGCCTACCGCGACGACCCCAACTGGGGCGGCGCGTTCGTCGTCGTCCCGTGGCAGCTGTACCAGAACTACGGCGACACCGAGACGATGCGGACCTACTACGCGCGGATGAAGAAGTACTCCGCGTACCTGGAGGCCCGCGCGACCGGCGGGCTCACCGACTACAGCCTCGGCGACTGGTTCACGCCCGACCGGACGTTCCCGAAGACGGTGTCGGGCACCTACGGCTACTGGCGCGTCAACGACACCCTGGCGAAGATCGCCGGAGTGCTCGGTCAGACCGCCGACGCCGCCGCCTACAAGGCCAAGGCGGACCAGAGCGCCAAATCCCTCGCCGACAAGTACTACGACGCCTCCACGGGCACCTTCGCGGGCGGCGGCCAGGGCGCCGAGGCCCTCGCCCTCGACATGGGCGCCGTCCCCGCCGGCGACCGCCAGAAGCTGCTCGACCACCTGGTCGGCAGCGTCAAGGACGCCGGGTACCACCTGCTCCTCGGCGAGATCTCGCTGCCGTCGGCGTTCCGCGTCCTGCCCGACGACGTCGTCTACCGGATCGCCACGCGGACCGACAGCCCCAGCTACGGCTACCAGGTCGTGCACGGCAACACCGCCCTCGGCGAGTCCTGGGACGGCGGCAGCGGCCAGTCGCAGGACCACTTCATGCTCGGCTCGATCGACTCGTGGTTCACCTCCCGGCTCGCCGGGATCCGGCAGGCGGCCGGCTCGACCGGCTACCGGAACCTCGTCATCGACCCGGCCATCGTCGGCGACCTGACCCGCGCGTCCGCGACGCGGCGGACCCCGTACGGCGAGGTCCGCTCGTCCTGGACGCGCGACGGCGGCAAGGTCACGCTGACCGTCACCGTCCCGGCGGGCGGCACCGCCGAGGTCCGCGTCCCCGGCGCCGCCGAGCCCGCCGAGGTCGGCTCCGGCACCTGGACCTTCCACGGCACCGTCGCCTGACGAGCCCGGGCCCGCCCAACGGTCACCGGCCGGAGGGCGGGCCCGGCGCCTCCACGGGCGGCGGCAGCAGCGAGTAGACGGCCCGGCTCGCATTGAAATGCGCCAGGTAGTAGATCCGGCCGTCCTTCCGCAGTTCGAGCGGGGGCGGATCGCTCACCCCGCCCAGGTCGTGCGGATAGCCCTCGGCCCCGCACGTCCTGGCCGGGAGGACCGCGGTGGACCACCAGGCCGCGACCTTCTCGGCCTCCTCGCGGCCCTCCCAGAGCCTGACCTCGCCGCCCGGCGCGCCCGGTGCGGTCAGCACGCGCATGAGAGACGGGTCGTAGAGCCCGCGGACCCGGAAGTTCTCCATGTGCCGGCGCGGAACCACCATCCGCACGTATCCGCCGCGCCTGCCCCGGTGCCGGCCCGCCACAAGGAGGTCGGTGCCGCCGTCGCCCCATTGCGGCGGCAGTACCCACAGCTTCGTCCCGCCCGAGAAGTGCCTCAGCCCGTGGCGGATCACCAGCCCGCCCTCACCGGAGGCCGTTTCCCGCCGCACGTTCGCGACCACGCAGAAGCCGAGCAGTTCGCCCATGGACCCAGGATTCGCCGGGACACGCCACCGCCGCAACGGGTTTGCGGACGCGTCAGCGGCGGGCGACCGCCGGGGCGCGGTCGGCGAGGCGGACGCTCAGCTGCGCCGTCGCGGTGAGGACGGTGCCCGCCGGGGCCCCGGCGAGCGACGCGTCGGTGACGACGGAGCGCCGGCCCAGGTAGAGGTACGTCTTCGGGTCGAAGACGTACTCGTCGCGCTGCCCGGCCCCCGGGACGTCCAGGGACACGGCGACGCCCGTGCGGCCGGCGGCGTCCACGGCCCTGCCCACCGTCCGCACGCCCGGGATCGCGGCCGCCGCCCGGAACAGCGCCTTGCGCTGCGCGGCCGGCATGTACGCCTCGGTGAGCATGCCGCCCACGTTCTGCCACGCCTGGGCGTCCGCCGCCGGACCCGTCCCGAGGTGGGAGTACAGGTGCTCGTACATCTTCGCCGGGTCGGCGGGCAGGCGGCTCAGGTAGGCGTAGTCGGTGCGCAGCCACTCCGCGCGATGGTCGAAGTCCGCGGCCTTCTCCGGACCGCTGCGCCCGGCCTCCTTGCGCGCCTCCGGCGGGAGCGCCTCGCCGGGATAGGGCCTGGGCGGCAGCGCCTCCGTTTCCAGGACGCCGTGCGTGGCGTCGCCGTCCACGGGCAGCCAGATCGTGCGGTTCGCACGCGCCAGGTAGCGGGCGTGGCGGCCGCCGGTGCTGCTCTCCACGGGATCCATCGTCACGGACCGGTAGACGAGGAACTGGCCGGGCCTCGGGTGCAGCTGGGGCGTCCGGCCCGCCGCGTCCGCGGCGTGCTGGAGCAGCTCGACGTGCGCGACCGGCATGGCGTGGACGGCCGGGGTGCGGTGCGTCCCCCCGCCGGAGCCGGCCACGACCAGGCCCGCGGTGACGGCGGCGGCCGCGGCTCCGGCGGTCACGGCCACGGCGAGCCGGAAGCGCCGGGTTCCGCGCGCCTTCGGCCGGCCGGTCGCCGGGGCGAGCATCGCGGCCCGCAGCCGCTCCTCCTCGCCGCGCAGGTCCTCCGGTCCGGGCCGGGGGATCTCGGACCGGAACCGCTCGAGTCGGGTCATCTCATTCATGGACGGGCTCCTCGCTGACGATGGCCATGACGTCCGTCCCGCCGAGCTCGCGGCGCAGCTGCGCCTTGGCCCGGTTGATCCGCGACCGGACCGTGCCGACGCGGACGCCCAGCGCCCGCGCGACCTCCGGGTAGCTGAGGCCCTCCCACGCCACCAGCAGCAGCGCGTCGCGGCGCCCCTTCGGCATCGCGGCCAGCGCCGCCGCCAGCCGCGGGCCGGACGCCTCGGCGGTGAGCCGCTCGTCGCTGCGGTCGGTGAACGCCGCCGTCACCGGGTCGGCGCCCGTGCGCCGCAGGGCGCGCAGGTACCGGACCTCCGTCCGGACGTGCCGTCCCATCAGGTTGGTGGCGATGCCGTACAGCCACGGGCGCGCGTTCGGGCGCGTCAGGTCGTACGCGTGCCTCCGGCTGAACGCCGCCAGGAAGGTCTCGGCGACGACGTCCTCGGCGGCGTCGACGCCGAGCCTCCGGGTGACGTAGCGCTTGATGTCGGGCGCGTGCCGGCGGAAGATCTCGGCGAACGCCTCCGGCTCGTGCCGGGAGCGTCCGATGACGGAGGCGTCATCGGCCTCGGCCCGGCTCGTGTCGCTCATGGTGTGGGGGCCTCTCGGCTCTGGAACGGGACGCCCCTTGTTGCCCGCCCGCGGCCGATCGGTTCCCGGTGCGTCAGCGGCCCACCGAGCCGTCGATGCGCTCGCGCAGAATGTCGGCGTGGCCCGCGTGCCGGGCGGTCTCCTCGATCATGTGCACCAGCAGCCAGCGCATGGACGGCGGCGGCGTCTCGCGCAGCGACCGGGCGCCCGGGCGGTCCAGGTCGGTGCAGGCTTCGGCGATCGCGTCCGAGCGCGCGGCGGCGGCGCGGTAGCCGGCGACGATGTCCGCGGCCGTCTCGCCGGGCAGCGGCGGCTCGCCGTCGTCCAGCCGCGGGACGTCGGCGCCCTCGTACGCCCACACGAACCAGTTCAGCTCCGTGTGCGTGAGGTGCTTGACCAGGCCGAGCAGGCTCGTGCCGGACGGGACGCCGGGCGCGCGGGCCGCCTCGTCCGGGACGCCGGCGGCCTTGGCCACGACGGCGTCGCGCAGGTAGCGCAGGAACGCCAGCAGGGTCGTCGGCTCGTCGGCGTTCAGGCTCGGCGGACGCAGGTCCCCACGCGGTTCGTTCATCGCACCACCCTAGGGCAGCGCCGTTCCCGGAGCCGCCCGCTGCGGGCGGGCGTCAGGCGGGGAAGGTCCAGCGGGTGGCGGCGAACGGCTCGACGAACGCCACGCCGATCGCGGTGCGGACGGTGAAGCGGTACAGGTGCCACGGCGGCGGGCCGGCGCTCTGCGCGCTGTACGGGGCGGTGAAGGCGTCGCCGTCGACCTCGGCGGGCCAGCCACCGTCGCGGTAGGCGGCCGCGACCGGTTCGAGCACGGCCGGGTCGGTGACCCGCGCCGCCTCGCCTTCGAGGACGAGGTCCAGGCCCTCCAGCCGGGCGGACAGCGTGCACGCCGGGTTCCCGGCGAGGTTGCGGGACTTGCGGGTGCCCGGGCCGCTGGTGAAGTACAGGTCGCCGTCGTGCCACAGCGCGCCGATGCCCGCCGAGTGGGGGCGCCCGTCCGGGCGGACCGTGCCGAGGAACACGGGCGTCTCCATCCGCGGCAGACCCTCGGCCAGCGCGGTCCGGGCCCGCTCCCACGGCATGGGGCCGCCGCTGCCGTAGATGTCCAGGTCGCTGACGTCGACGGGGTCGCGTTCGGTCATCGCTCTCCACCTCTCCGTTGGTGCGTCGTCGGAGATATGACCGGTCCGCGGCCGGGAACTCATCGCGGGCGCCGGGTTGACCTCAAGCCCGGTCGACGTGTGAGCGTTGGGGCGAGCGATAGGGAGAGTGCCGATGAAGGTCGTGCGCGTGACGCGGTTCGGAGACCCGGACGTCCTGGTGGCGGGGGAGGCGCCGGAGCCGGCCGCCGGTCCGGGGCAGGTGGTCGTCGCGGTGGCGGTCGCCGAGATCAACTTCGTGGAGACGCAGCTGCGGCGGGGGATCACCCCCGGGCCTCCGCTGCCGGAGCCGCCGTACGTGCCGGGCGGCGGGGTGGCCGGGCGGGTGGCCGCGATCGGGGACGGCGTCGCGCCGGAGTGGCTGGGCAGGCGGGTCGCCACCGGGACCGCGGACCGGCTCGGCGGCAACGCGGAGCGTGCCGTCGCGAACGTGGACGACCTCGTCCCGGTGCCGGACGGCCTCGGCCTGCCGGAGGCGGCGGCGCTGCTGAACGACGGCGGGACGGCGCTGGGCCTGTTCGAGGGCGCGGAGGTCCGTGCGGGCGACCGGGTGCTGGTCGAGGCGGCGGCGGGCGGCTTGGGGAGCCTGCTCGTGCAGCTGGCGCTGTCGGCGGGGGCCCGGGTCGTCGGCGCCGCGCGGGGCGAGGCGAAGCTCGCGCTGGTCCGGGAGCTCGGCGCGGAGGCCGTCGACTACTCGGCGCCGGGCTGGGCGAAGCAGGCGGCGGACGCGACCGGCGCGGGGTTCGACGTGGTGTTCGACGGCGTGGGCGGTGAGATCGGCCGGGCGGCGTTCGGTGCGACGGCCCGGGGCGGCCGGTTCTCCGTGCACGGGGCGTCCAGCGGCGCGGCGACGGTGGTCCCGCCGGACGAGGCGGCGGAGCGCGGCGTGACGGTCTTGGGGATCGAGCAGCTCATGGGGTTCGGGATCGGGGCGAAGGAGCGGGCGCTGCGGGCGATGGAGGAGGCCGCCGCGGGCCGGATCCGCCCGGTGATCGGGCAGCGGCTGCCGCTGGAGCGCGCCGCCGACGCCCACGCGGCGATGGAGTCCCGGTCGGTCGTCGGCAAGACGCTGCTCATCGTGTGAGGACGGCCGGGCAGCGCGGCCGTGCGTGCGGCGCCGCGCGGCCGGGCCGTCCCGTCACGGCAGCAGGGACAGCTCCAGGTGGGCGGAGACGATCCAGTTCGGCGCGTCCACGACCTCGGAGATCTTCAGGTCGACGGCGACGCTCGCCAGCAGGTAGGCGTCCACCGGGGCCATGCCGGTGCGGGCCGCGACCTCCGCGACGAGGGCGCGCGCCGCGTCCCTGGACGCCTCCATGAGGTCGGGTCCGATGCCGGTGGTGACGAGCGCGGCGCCGGTCCGCTGCGTGCGCGGGTCGGTCTCGATCACCGGGGTGGGCGGGGCGGCGCCGCGGCGCACGTCCACGCGGAGCCGGACGGTCGCGTCGGTCTCCACGCCGGTGCCGCAGACCTCGCCGTCGCCCATCGCCGCGTGCGCGTCGCCGAGGGACAGCAGCGCGCCGTCCACGCCGACCGGCAGGACGAGCCGGGCGCCGGGGCCGATGTGCCGGACGTCCATGTTGCCGCCCCAGCGGCGCGGCGGGACGATCGAGTGCGCGCCGGGCTCGGGCGGCGCGACGCCGATCGTGCCGATCATCGGGACGACCGGGACGCGCAGCCCCGGCAGCAGCTCGGCGCCCCCGTCCCCGATGGCGGAGACGCGAAGGTGGGCGTCCGGGAAGTCATCGGCGAGCAGCCCGAAGCCAGGGATGCAGGCCGTCCAGCCCCAGTCGCCGACGGCCATGTCCAGGACGTCGATCACCAGGGCGTCGCCGGGCGCGGCGCCCTCGACCAGGAACGGCCCGGTGACGGGGTTGACCCGGCCGAAGTCGAGCGCGGCGACGTCGGCCGCGCCGGAGGCGGGCCCGAGCTGCCCGCCGCTCGCGTCCGCCGTCTCGACGGTGAGCTCGGCGCCGGGGGCGATCGCCGCGATCGGCTCGATCGCGTTGTCCCACGCGTTGTGCACGCTGGTGCGGCGGATGTGCATCAGTCCTCCAGCTTGAGGTCGGTACCGCGGCCGGAGCGCCGGTAGAACAGCATCACCAGCACCCCGAGGACGAGCCAGCAGACGCCTCCGATCTTCGCGCGCGCGTCGGCGTTCCAGAGCACCGAACCGATGATCAGGAAGCCGATCGCGGGGGCGGCGATGTGCAGGCCCCAGCGGGTGCTCCGGTTCCGGAGCTTGAAGTGCACGAAGACCGCGACGTGCAGGAGCAGGAACGAGAAGAGCGCGCCGAAGTTCACCAGCGAGGACAGCACGTCGATCTGGCCGGTGAAGAACAGCCCGAGGATCAGCGAGATCACCGCGACGAACAGGATCGCGCGCTCGGGCGTCTTGCGCGTGGGGTGGACGCGGGCGAGGAACGCGGGCAGTTTGCGGTCGCGCGCCATGCTGAACAGCAGCCGGGACGTGGCGGCCTGCGCGACCAGCGAGTTGGCGATGCCGGTGGCGAGGGCAGCGGCCACCGCGACGGTGACCTTCAGCCAGTGCCCGCCGGCGATCTGCGCGATGTCGTAGAACGCGGAGTTGGTGGCGTCGTCGCCGGCGAACTCGGTCTTGCCCGGGACGAGCAGCGCCGCGACCCACGTCTGCGCCACGAACAGCACCGCGACCAGGCACAGCGCCACGACGGTGGCGCGGCCGACGATCCTGCGGCCGGAGTCGCGGACCTCCTCCGACAGGGTGGAGATGCCGTCGAAGCCGAGGAAGCTCAGCACCGCGATCGACAGCGCCCCGAAGATCAGCCCGGGGGTGAGCAGGTCGGGCTTGAGCAGCGGGTCGAAGGAGAAGTGCGCGCCGTTCTTCCCCTGCGCGACGGCGGCGAGGCCGAACCCGACGAACAGCGCGAGCACCACCAGCTCGGCGACCAGGAACAGCCGGTTCAGCCGCGCCGTCGACTCGATGCCCAGGAAGTTGATCAGCGTGTTGACCAGGACGAACACCACGACCCACGCCCACTGCGGGACGGCCGGCAGCAGCGAGTTCAGCGCCGCAGCGCTCATCACGTACAGCAGCGTCGGGACGAGGAGGTAGTCCAGCAGGATCGCCCAGCCGGCGAGGAACCCGACTTTGTCGTTGATCCCGCGCCCGGCGTAGGCGTACACGGACCCGGCGATCGGGAACGCCCGCGACATCTCCCGGTAGCTGAGCGCGGTGAACAGCATCGCGACCAGCCCGATGACGTAGGTGAGCGCCACCATGCCCTTGGAGCCGTTGAACACGACGCCGAAGATGGTGAACGGCGCGATCGGCACCATGAACACCAGGCCGTAGATCACCAGGTCGGCGAGGCTGAGGGAGCGCTTGAGCTCTTGGTCGTACCCGAAGGACTTCAGCGTCCCTTCCGCCGACTCGGCGGCGGCGCCCGCGGCGGGGCTCGTGGGGCTCGCGGGGCGCGCGGCGGCGCCGGGGGAGGCGCCGGACGGCGCGGGGTCTGGGCTGGCGGTCGTCATCGCGCGCCTTTCCGGGGGTCGTTCAGGGGACGGGGTCGTTCCGGGGACGGGGTCTGGGTCGTTCAGCGGGCGGGGTCGTTCAGCGGGCGGGGTCGTGGGCGTCGAGGAACGCGCCGACGGCGGACATGCAGGCCGCGCGCTCCTCGACGTGCGGCATGTGGCTGGAGTCCTCGAAGATCTGCCAGCGGGCGCCGGGGATGCGGTCGGCGTAGGGGCGGACGGCGCCGGGCGTCGCCTCGTCGTGCCGTCCGGAGATGATCAGGGTGGGGGCGGTGATCCGGTCGAGCCGGTCCACGATCGTCCAGTCCCGGAGGGTGCCGACGACGTGGAACTCGCTGGGCCCGTTCATCGTGTGGTAGACGGTCGGGTCCGCGTCGATGGCGGCGAACGTGCGGGCGACCTCGTCCGGCCAGGGGATCCGGCAGACGTGCCGGTCGTAGAAGACCCGCATGGCCTCGGCGTACTCGGGGGAGCCGGTGGTGCCGGCGGCCTCGTGCTCGCGGAGCGTCGCTTCGATGCCGGCGGGCAGCGCGGCGCGCAGCCCGGCGGCGGCCTCCAGCCACAGCGGCATCGACGCGGGCGAGTTCGCGATCACCAGGGAGCGCAGGCCGGCGGGCCGCCGCACCGCGTGCTCGGCGCCGAGCATCCCGCCCCACGACTGGCCGAGCAGGTGGTAGCCGCCGGCGATGCCGAGGTGGGCGAGGAGGTTGTCCAGCTCGTCGAGGAACAGCTCGACCGTCCAGAAGTCCGCGCCGGCGTCCGGCAGGTGGGTGGAGCGGCCGTTGCCGAGCTGGTCGTAGTGGATCACCTGCCGGCCGGTGGCGGCGGCGAGGTCGGCGAAGGAGAGCACGTAGTCGTGGGTGCAGCCGGGGCCGCCGTGCAGCACGACGAGCGGCGCCCGGCCCGAGCCCGGCGTGCCGGTGACGCGGTACCAGGTGCGGTGGCCGCGGAAGGGGGCGTGGCCCTCGGCGGCGGCCGGTGCGATCACGCGTACCTCCTGTGAGCTGGGAGAACCCCGGTCCGGGCGGGGCGGCGGGCGGGCGGCGGGCGCGGGGGTCGCGCGGCCGGATGCGAGACTATGCGGTAAAAGGTCTGATTTCTAGACCTTTGAAGGAAGTTATCGTTTCCGGCGGGGCGGAGCGGAGGGACGGGGAGCATGGAGCACGAGGCGCTCGGACCGCTGCGTCCCGCGACCACCGGCGAGCAGGTCGCGCACCGGCTGGCTACGGCGATCGCGCTCGGCGAGTTCAGCCTCGGCGACCGGCTGCCCAGCGAGCGGGACCTCGCCGCGCTGCTCCAGGTCAGCCGGGAGAGCGTGCGCGCGGCGCTGCGCCGGCTCGCCGGCTCGGGCCTGGTGGAGGTGCGGCGCGGGCGGGGCGGCGGCGCCTTCGTCCGCGCCGAATGGGGCGAGGCCAGCGAGGGCGCGGTGCGCAGCGCGCTGCTGGAGCGCTGGACGGAGTTCGAGGAGCTGTTCGACTACCGGCGGCTCGTCGAGAGCCTGATCGCCCGCACCGCCGCCGAACGCGCCGACGACGCCGACCGCGCGGCCATCGCCGAGGCGCTCGCCCGGTTCGACGCCGCCGCGACGCCCGGCGAGGCCCGCGAGCACGACGTCCGGCTGCACGCCGCGGTCGCCCGCGCCACCCACAACGCGCGGCTGGTCGGGCTGCACGAGCGGCTGCTGTCGGAGGTCAGCCTCGGGGTGTCCGCCGAGCCGTACACGTGGGCGATCTACGAGGAGGCCAAGCCGCACCACCACGCGCTCGCCGCGGCGGTCGCGCGCGGCGACGGCGACGAGGCCGCGCGCATCGCCGGCCGCCACTTCGCGATCACCGAGGACGCGCTGCGCCGGCGGGCCGAGCGGGTCCGGCCGCCCGGCGCGCGGTAGAAGGGGCTAACCGGCGGGGTGCCGGGTCACTCGTCGCCGGTCGGCAGGTTGTAGGCGATCAGTCCGGCGGACCCGCCGGACAGGTCGAGCTCGGTGACCGCGCAGTTGCGGACGCGCGGGAACGCCCGCCGGTAGGACGCCAGCGGGAGCCCGAGCAGCTCGCACAGCGTCAGCCGCAGCAGCGTGCTGTGCGTGACGACCAGGACGCGCGCCCCCGGCTCGGCGTCCGCGATGTGGCGCAGCACGCCGGCGCCGCGCGCGGCCGCCTTGGCCGGGTCCTCGGCGCCGGGGAACGGCGAGCCCGCCGGGTCGGCGCGGAACGCGGCCACCTCGTCCGCGGGCATCTCCGCGAGCACCCGCCCCTCGGCGGCGCCGAAGTCGACCTCGCTCAGGTCGGTGTCCACCTTCAGCGGCAGCCCGAGCGCGTTCGCGGCCGGCGCGGCGGTGCCGCGGGCGCGGCCGAGCGGCGACGCCCACACCGCCCCGATGCCCCGGCCGGCCGCCCAGCGCCCGAGGGCGGCGGCCTGCCGGCGGCCCCGCGCGCTGAGCGCGACGTCGCTGACGCCCGCGTACCGGTTCTCCTCGTGCCACACGGTCTCGCCGTGCCGTGCCAGATAGAGCGTCGTCATCCCGTGCCCCCGGTCGCAGCGTTCCACCCCGATGTGCGCGCCGTCCCAGTATGCCGGTGCGAGCCGGCTCACAGGTTCGGCCGCCGATCTGGTGGGCACGGCTCCCCTGGCACGGCTGATTCCGGAACCGGCGGATTCCAGTCAGGCACCATCCGAAGGGGAGGACCATGACCGTACCGGACGTCAGGCTGAACGACGGGGCCATGATGCCGCAGCTCGGCTTCGGGGTGTTCCAGGTGACCGACGAGGAGGCCGAGCACGCCGTCGAGGTCGCGCTGCGCGACGGCTACCGCAGCGTCGACACCGCCAGCGCCTACGGCAACGAGGAGGGCACGGGCCGCGCGCTCCGCGCCTCCGGGCTGCCGCGCGAGGAGCTGTTCATCACCACCAAGCTGTGGAACAGCGACCAGGGCTACGACCAGACGCTCCGCGCGTTCGACGCGAGCATGCGCCGCCTCGGCCTGGACTACCTCGACCTGTACCTGATCCACTGGCCGATGCCCGGCCACGACACCTACATGGACACCTGGCGGGCGTTCGAGAAGCTCAAGGAGGACGGCCGGATCCGCTCGATCGGCGTCTCCAACTTCACCGTCGACGCGCTGCGCCGCGTGATGGACGAGTCCGGCACGGTGCCCGCGGTCAACCAGATCGAGCTGCACCCCTACTTCCAGCAGGGCGAGCTGCGCGCGTTCCACCGGGAGCACGGCATCCACACCGAGGCGTGGGCGCCGCTCGGGCAGGGCCAGGGGCTGCTGGACGACCCGGTGCTCGCCCGGATCGCGGAGGCGCACGGCCGGACCCCGGCGCAGGTGGTGCTGCGCTGGCACCTGCAGATCGGCAACGTGGTGATCCCGAAGTCGGTGACGCCGCGGCGGATCGCCGAGAACATCGACGTGTTCGGCTTCGACCTCGGCCCGGACGACATGAAGGCGATCGGGGAGCTGGACAAGGGCGCACGGGTCGGCCCCGACCCGGCCACGTTCGAGATGGCCTGACGGCCCCGCCGCGCGGCCGGGCGGGCCGGCGCCTGGGCCGGTGTCAGCGCTTCTCGCCGACGCCCACGAGCCCGGCGAACCGCTCGCCGTCGGTCCGGACCCCGCCGTCCAGCCACTCGCGCGGGCCGGTCAGGCCGGGCGGCAGCAGCTCGAACCCGTCGAAGAAGCCGCGGATCCTCGCGCGCGGCCGGGCGCCGAGGGGGGCGCTGGCGTCCGCGTAGACCCGCTCGGCCTCCGCCATCGCCTCCGGGAACGCGTCCGAGGCCAGGTGGGACAGGACGAGCCGGCTGCCCGGCGCGAGCGCGTCGCGGTAGCGGGCGACGAGCGCGGCGGGGTCCTCGGCGTCGTCCACGAAGTGGAGCACCGAGACCAGCATCAGGGCCACCGGCTCGGAGAAGTCGATCATCTCGCGGACCGGCGGGTGCGCCATGATCTCCTCGGGCCGGCGCAGGTCGCCTTGGACGAACCCGACGCGCTCCGCGTCCGCGAGAAGCGCCCGCCCGTGTGCGCACACGACGGGGTCGTTGTCGACGTAGACGGTCCGCGCCTCCGGGCGGACCTCCCGGACGGCCTCGTGCACGTTCTCCCGCGTCGGGAGCCCCGACCCGAGGTCGAGGAACTGCGCGATCCCGGCCCGCGCGGCGTCCCGCACGGCGGCGCGCAGGAACGCCCGGTTCAGCCGGACGCCGCGCACCACCCGGCCTTCGGAGATCTCCACGATCCGCGCGGCGGCCTCCCGGTCGGCGGCGAAGTTGTCCTTGCCGCCGAGCCAGTAGTCGTACATCCGCGCGACGTTGGGGGTTCCGGGGTCGAGATCCGCGGTGGCGTCGGTCACGCGGACATGATCCTCGGGCCGTCCGGGCCCGGCAAGCGGAACGCCGGTGCCGGACAAAGGGGGGCGTGCGCTCAGGGGCGGCGGCGCCAGGCGGCGAGGGCCGCGTCCACGTCGCCCCGGATGCGGTCGCGGGCCTCGCGGCGCGGCACCCCCGCCATCAGCAGCGCGTCGTAGCCGGTGTCGAGGTGCCGGATCGAGGCGATGACGGCGAGCGTGACGGCGTCGGCGTCCAGGTCGCGGCCCGCCGCGCTGCGGCCGACCCGGCCGCTGCCGCGCAGCCCGGCGTGCCGGGCGATCTCCTCGGCGCGCTCCGCGGGGCAGCCGGGGAACAGCCGGACGATCTCGGCGGCCATCTGGGCCTGGAAGTCGGCGTCCTGCCCGGCGCGGCGCTCCGCGTCGCGCTCGCGGCGGCGGGCCCGCGCGTCCTCGTCGGCGAGGCACTGCTCCTCGGCGCGCTCCAGCGCCGCCTCCTCGACCAGCACGCCGCGCCGCTCGTAGCGCTTGCGGCGCCGGTTGTGCTCGACGACGACGGCCGACAGCCCGCTCTCCTTCTTCGCGCGGCGGCTCAGCGCGGCGTTCCCGGACGGCAGGAACACCAGGTGCCCGAGGTCGGCGCAGTCCAGGCAGAGCGGCGCGCCGTCCTCGACGATCTGGAATCCGCCGGGGGCGCGGCACCCCGGGCACGTCCAGTCGCCCGGCGGCACCAGGGCGGTGATGTCGGGCGCCTTGGCCTGCCGGGCGGCGAGGCGCTCGCGCTGCGCGGGCGTCAGGTCGGGGGACAGCCAGTGCGTGCGGTGGTCGCGCTCGGCGGCGTCCTTCCCGGCGGCGGTGAAGCGCAGCTCGCGGTGGTCGCGGGTGGCGGCGGCGTAGGGGGTCTCGGCGGGCTCCAGGCCGTTCGCCTCGGCCCAGGCGCGCAGGGCGCGCAGCGCGGCGGCGATCTTGTCGGGCCGGACGGTCATCGCGGCGTGCAGGTGGTCGTGCCGCCCCTGCCGCCACTCGTCGACGGTCGCGGTCCGGATCCAGCCGAGCCGGACGAACACGTCCACGGGCGCCACGGCCCGGGACCGCTTCAGCAGCTCTCCGGCGGCGTCCGACACCCGGCGCGCCAGCCGGGACTCCTGCACCTCGCTCACGGCGCCCCACGCTATAGGACCTCTCGGACGATCCCGGCCGACCTTGCGTCGATGACGGAAAGTAGCGGAGCGTAGCGTTCCGTACATGGGGGATGATCGGGCGAGCTGGACCGGTCCGGGCGGCCTGCGGGTGACGGCGGTGCGGCTGTCGGGGGCGCACGGGGTGTGGGCCGCCCTCGCGGGCGTGCACGGCGCCGACGCGTACCTCGTGACGAGGAACGGCGCGATCGTCGGCTACTACGCCACCGTGGAGGACCTGGCGGGCGTGCTGGACCTGGCCGAACTGCGCGCCGACTAGGCCGTCTTCCAAAGTCCCGGCCCACTGCGAGACAGGCTCCGGGCCCCGTCCGCGCGGCCCTGGCCGGGGCCGGTTCCGAGGGGTTTCGGGGAGTTTGCCGCTTGCGGGAATGCGATCCGTCGTGTAATCGTTTACAACAGCACGATGTAATCGTTTACACGATCGTTTCCATGGGAGGTGCGCCTTGGCCGGGGTGAAGGACGTCGCGCGGCTCGCCGGCGTCTCCGTCGCGACCGTCTCGCGCGTCCTCAACGACAGCGCGTCGGTCACCGAGGCGACGCGGGCCCGCGTCCTCGCGGCCGTGGACGAGCTCGGCTACCGGCCGAACGCCGTCGCGCGCTCGCTGCGCACCGACACCACCCGCACGATCGGGCTGGTCATCGGCGACATCCTCAACCCGTTCTTCACCGAGCTCGCCCGCGCGATCGAGGACCGGGCGCGGACGGCCGGCTACTCGGTCGTCATCGGCAACGCCGACGAGCGCCCCGAGCGCCAGGACCACTACGTCCGGACCCTGCTTGAGCAGCGGGTCGACGGCCTGCTGCTGTGCCCCACGGCGGAGATCACGCCGCTGGTCCGCGACGTCGTCCGGGACGGCGGGCCGCTGGTGTTCCTCGACCGGACCCTGCCGGGGCTGGACGTCCCGACGGTCCGCGCCGACGGCACCGCCGCGATCGGCGCGCTGGTGGCGCACCTCGCGCGGCTCGGGCACCGGCGCATCGCGTTCGTGTCCGGCCCCGCGCTGCTGTCCACCGGCCGCGAGCGGACCGCGGCGTTCCGGGCGGCGCTGGAGGCCGCCGGGCTCCCCGTCCGGCCCGAGTACCTGGAGGCCGGCGACTTCCAGGCGGCCAGCGGGCGCGCCGCCGCCGCCCGGCTGCTGGACCTGCCCGAACCGCCCGAGGTGATCTTCGCGGGCGACAACCTGATGGCGCTCGGCGCGCTCGACGAGATCCGCGCGCGCCGGCTGGCGATCCCCGGGGACGTGGGGATCGCCTCCTACGACGACGTCCCGTGGTTCACCCATGTGGACCCGCCGGTCACCGCGATCGGCCAGCCCGTCCAGGAGCTCGGCCGGCGCGCGGTGGGGGCGCTGCTGGAGCGGATCGAGGGCCGCCCGGTCGAGCCGGTCGTGCTCGACGCGCGGCTGGTCGTGCGGCGCTCCTGCGGCGAGCCCGGCGACGAACGACACGGAAGCGAAGGGAGTGGCCGCCCATGAGCCTGCCTGCCGAGAAGGAGATCCTCCGGGTGCGCGGGCTGCGCAAGGCGTTCCCGGGCGTGCTCGCGCTCGACGGCGTCGACTTCGGCCTGCGGCCCGGCGAGGTGCACGTGCTCCTCGGCGAGAACGGCGCCGGCAAGAGCACACTGATCAAGACGCTGTCCGGCGCGCACCGCCCCGACGCCGGGACGATAGAAGTGGACCGCCGGCCTGTGGAGATCCGCACGGCGCAGGACGCCGAGCGGCTCGGCATCGCGACCATCTACCAGGAGTTCAACCTGGTCCCGGAGATGACGGTCGCGGAGAACCTGTTCCTCGGCCGCCAGCCGCGCCGGTTCGGGCTCCTCGACCGCAAGGCGATGAACGCCGCCGCGCGGGACCTGCTCGCGAAGGTCGGCGTCCAGGCCGATCCGGACGACCGGATGGCGGGCCTCGGCATCGCGCGCAGCCAGATGGTGGAGATCGCCAAGGCGCTGAGCCTGGACGCCCGCGTGCTGATCATGGACGAGCCGACCGCGGTGCTCACCACCGGCGAGGTCGACCGGCTGTTCGGCATCGTCGCGCGGCTCCGCGAGCAGGGCGTCGCGGTCGTCTTCATCACCCACCACCTGGAGGAGATCCCGCGGATCGGCGACCGCGTGACGGTGCTGCGCGACGGCAGGTCCGTCGCGGAGGTGCCGGCGGGCACGCCCCGCGACGAGCTCGTCCGGCTGATGGTGGGCCGCTCGATCGACCAGCAGTACCCGCGCGAGCGCACCGAGGCCGGCCCGCCGCTGCTCCAGGTCAAGGGACTGACCCGGGACGGCGTGTTCGAGGACGTGTCGTTCGAGGTCCGCGCGGGCGAGGTCGTCGGGCTCGCCGGGCTGGTCGGCGCCGGCCGCACCGAGGTCGCCCGCGCGATCTTCGGCGCGGACCGCCCCGACCGCGGCGAGGTCATCGTGGACGGCACGTCGCTGCCGCCCGGCGACGTCCACGCGGCGATGGAGGCCGGGGTCGGGCTCGTCCCGGAGGACCGCAAGGGCCAGGGGCTGGTGCTCGGCGCCGATGTCCAGGAGAACCTCGGCCTGGTGACGCTCGGCCGCGCCACCCGCGGCGGCCTCGTCGACCGGGCGGGGCAGCACCGGGCCGCCGGCGAGATCGCCGGGAGGCTCAACGTCCGGATGAGCGGGCTGCGGCAGGAGGTCCGCACCCTGTCGGGCGGCAACCAGCAGAAGGTCGTGATCGGCAAGTGGCTGCTCGCCGACGCGAAGGTGCTCGTGCTGGACGAGCCGACGCGCGGCATCGACGTCGGCGCGAAGGTCGAGATCTACGAGCTGATCAACGCCCTCACCGCCTCCGGGCACGCGGTGCTCATGATCTCCAGCGACCTCCCGGAGGTGCTGGGGATGAGCGACCGCGTCCTGGTGATGGCGCGGGGCCGGCTGGCCGGCGAACTGCCGGCGGCCGAGGCGACGCAGGACGCGGTGATGGCGCTGGCCGTCGCCGGGCCCGGCGCCGGGGAGAACCACGAGGAGAACGACGATGTCCACTAAGTCCGACGGAGTCGGCCCGGGGGGAGTGGGGGGTCGTCCCCCCTCGGGCGACACTGAGACGTTGCGCAAGCGGCCGCAGGGGCCGCGGTCCGGCGGCGCGGCACGGGCCGCCGGCCGGCTGCTGGGCGAGAACGGCGCGCTGGCCGGGCTGATCATCCTGGTGGTCGCGCTGGCCATCGCGTCCGGTGACTTCCTGACCGTCACCAACCTGCTGAACGTCGGGGTGCAGGCGGCCGTCACCGCGATCCTGGCGTTCGGCGTCACGTTCGTCATCGTCACCGCCGGGATCGACCTGTCGGTCGGCGCGGTCGCCGCGCTGTCGGCGGTGGTGCTGGCCTGGACGGCGACGCAGCACGGCCTGGCCTGGCCGCTGGCGCTGGTCGCCGCGGTCCTCGTCGGCCTCGTCGCCGGCCTGGTCAACGGGGCGCTGATCACCTACGGGAAGCTGCCGCCGTTCATCGCGACGCTCGCGATGCTCGGCGTCGCGCGCGGTCTCGCGCTGGTGATCTCCGACGGCAGCCCGATCGCGTTCCCCGGCGCGGTCACCCACCTCGGCGACACGATCGGCTCGTACCTGCCCGTCCCGGTCATCGTGATGATCGTGATGGGGCTGCTGACCGCGCTGATCCTCGCCCGCACCTACAGCGGCCGCGCGATGTACGCGATCGGCGGCAACGAGGAGGCCGCGCGGCTGTCGGGCATCCGGGTGAACCGGCAGAAGCTCGTCACCTACGCGCTGTCCGGCGCGTTCGCGGCCGTCGCCGGGATCGTGCTGGCGTCCCGGCTCGCCTCGGCGCAGCCGCAGGCCGCCAACGGCTACGAGCTGGACGCGATCGCCGCCGTCGTGATCGGCGGCGCCAGCCTGTCCGGCGGCAAGGGCAAGGCGTTCGGCACCCTGGTCGGCGCGCTGATCCTCGCGGTGCTGCGCAACGGCCTGAACCTGCTGTCGGTGTCGGCGTTCTGGCAGCAGGTCGTCATCGGCGTCGTGATCGCGGCGGCGGTCCTGCTGGACACCGTCCGGCGGCGCGGCCTGCGGGTCCGGCCCGCGACGTTCTGGGCGGGCGGCGCCGCGGTCGTCGCGGTCATCGTCGCGCTCGCCGCGGTCGTCGCCACCACCGGCGGCAACGGCTCCAAGTCCGGCGGCGCGGCGGGCGGCGGCTCGGTGCGGATCGGGCTCTCGGTGTCCACGCTGAACAACCCGTTCTTCGTCCAGTTCCGCCAGGGCGCGCAGGACGAGGCGAGGAAGATCGGCGTGAAGCTGACCGTCGGCGACGCGCAGAACGACGCGTCGCAGCAGGTCAACCAGGTGCAGAACTACACCAGCCAGGGGATGAAGGCGATCATCATCAACCCGGTGGACTCCGACGCCGCGGCGCCCGCGGTGAAGGCCGCGAACCGGGCGGACATCCCCGTCGTCGCCGCCGACCGCACCGTCAACGGCGCGAAGGTCGAGCAGCTCGTCGCGTCCGACAACGTCGCGGGCGGCAAGGACGCCGCGGCGCAGATGGCCCGGCTGCTCGGCGGCAAGGGCAAGATCGTCGTGATCCAGGGGCAGCCCGGCACCTCCGCCTCCCGCGAGCGCGGGCAGGGCTTCAGCGAGGGCCTCAAGCAGTACCCCGGCATCCAAGTCGTCGCCAGGCAGCCCGCCGACTTCGACCGCACCAAGGGCCTGGACGTCATGACGAACCTGCTCCAGTCGCACCCCGACGTGAACGGGGTGTTCGCCGAGAACGACGAGATGGCGCTCGGCGCGATCAAGGCGCTCGGCGGCAAGGCCGGAAAGCAGGTCAAGGTCGTCGCGTTCGACGGCACCCCGGACGGCATCAAGGCCGTCCAGGACGGCACGCTGAACGCGACCGTCGCCCAGCAGCCCCGGCTGCTCGGCAAGATGGCCGTGGACAGCGCGCTCAAGGCCGCCAAGGGCGGCGGGCTGGTCGCCAACGCGCCGGTGCCGGTGAAGATCGCCACACCGGAGAACGCCGCCCAGTTCGCCACGCAGTAGAAGGGGAGTTCCGTGCCGGAACAGTACGACGTCGTCGTGGTCGGCTCGGTCAACGCGGACCTGGTGGTCGGCGTGGACCGGCGGCCCGCGCCGGGGGAGACCGTCCTCGGCTCCGACCTCGCCACCCACCCGGGCGGCAAGGGCGCCAACCAGGCGGTCGCCGCCGCCCGGCTCGGCGGCCGGGTCGGGATCGTCGGCCGCGTCGGCGACGACGGGCACGGCGCGCTGCTGCGCGGCGCGCTCGCCGCGGCCGGCGTGG
>NZ_JBEYYT010000057.1:0-34884 GCF_040645715.1 Spirillospora sp. NPDC046719
CCGGCGCGGCGCCCGCCGCCGAGGGCAGCACGCCGGTGGCGGTCACGGCGGCGGCCGCGACGCCGCCGGCCTGCACGAATCGTCTCCTGCTCAGCTCATTCGTCATCGAAAGGCCCTTCAGGCGTGCGTGGAGTGGAAGGTGAGGCGGCCGGACCCGGCCTGGAAGACCGCGTAGCCGCCCTGCATGCCGGTGAAGCGGGCGCCGCCCGGCCCGGACACGTGGACATCGCTCGCCGACCGCGCAGGGACGCGGATCTCGGCCGTGACGTTGACCGGGACGTTCACCGAGAGCGAGACGCCGTTCCCCTGCCGCTTCCACTGGACGCCGACGTCGCCGCGCTGGAGCGGGACCGTGCCCGTCGCGCCGCTCAGGCCGGACAGCGGCGGCTGGATCCGCACCGACGCGGACGCCGGGGCGGTCACGGTGACGCCGAGGAGGGACCGCTGCACGTCGACCAGGGACGTCGAGCCCCACGGGTGCGAGAAGCTCTGCCCGGTCTCGGGCGCGTCCCACGACTCCCAGGTGAAGGTGCCGCCGCGCGCGAGGATGTTGCCCCAGCCCGGCCCCTTGGTGTCGGTCAGGCGGGTGACGACGTCGCCCGTGCGGCCGGTGTCGTCGAGCGCCTGGAGGAGCCGGTGCGCGGTCATCGGCCCCATCTGCATGCCGAGCCCGGCGATGTAGGAGCCGATCGCCTCGCGGGACTCGGCGGGTGCGACCCCGTACGCGACCGCGTAGGCGTTGGCGATCTGCGAGGCGTGCGTGCTCTGCGTGCCGTCGCCCTTCAGGCCGTCGATGTAGATGCCGTCGGCGCGGCGGAGCTTGGCGTTGATGGCGCCGGTGAGGGTCCCGGCCTCCTTGCGCAGCGCGGCGGCCTCGTCGGTCTTGCCGAGCGCGTCGGCGGCCCGGGCGGTGGCGTTCAGGACGTCGACGCCGAGGACGTTGATGACCGTGCGGGCGGCGGTGTCCATGTCGTGGCCGTAGCGCATGGTCGCGGGCCAGTCGATGATGCCGTACTTGTACTGGCCGGACCCGCCTTCGAGGTTGGTGACCAGCCCGGTGCCCGAGTCGATGTAGCGGCGGACGTATCCGGCGACGGCGTTCATCACCGGGTACGCCTGCGCGAGGGTGGCGGCGTCGCCGGACTGCTCGAAGTAGTCCCACGCCCAGCCGGGGAACATCTCGGTGTAGTCCGGGATGTCGCGCTTGCCGTCGCCGTTCGGGTAGACGGAGTTGAGCCGGCCGTCCGGCCAGTAGCGGGCCTGGGAGGCGATGAACTCCTGGATCGCCTGCCGGGTGAGCCGCCGCTCCCCGAACGCGCCCATCGCGGCGGTCGAGGTGTCGACGGCGTCGCCGAGGAACTGGCCCTTCTCCCGGGTCGGGGTGTCGAGGAACTGCGACTGCGACCCGTACAGCGCCGACCGCGCCATCATGTCGTAGGCGGCGTTCACCCCCTTGTCGGACGTCCGGACGGTCGCGGTGCGGTCGACGGAGTTGTACTGCACGACGGCGGAGATGTCGTCGGGGTCCACCCCCGAGTCCGGGCCGATCTCGAAGTAGCGGAAGCCCTCGTAGGTGAACGCGCGGAACGTCTGGTCGCCGTCGCGCTGCGTGTAGCCGTAGGTGAGGTCGGTGTCCTGGTTGTCGTCCTTGGAGCGCGACACCGTGCCGTCGTCGGCGAGCAGGTATCCGGCGTGCATGTCGACGTGCCGCCCGGCGGTCCCGTTCCGGAACCGGACGACCGGCACCGCCGGGATCACCTTCCCGAAGTCGGCGACGAGCGCGCCCGACGCCAGCTTCGTCACCTTCACCGGGTGGACGGTCTCGTACGCCAGGGACGTCTCCTGCCCGTGGACGTGCTTGAACGCCGAGGTCGGGTGCGCGCCGACGACCTGCGGCGCCGCCCAGGACGAGGCGTCGAAGCCGGGCCGGTCCCAGCCGAGCGGCTCGGCGGTGCCGTCGACGTCCTCGACCCAGTCGGCGCCGTCGCCGTTGCGGCGCGGCGCCGTCTTCCACGGGCCGCGCGCCACCTTCCAGGTGCCGTCGCTGACGACCACCTGCCGGGTGCCGTCGGCGTGGTCGATGACGAGCCGGACCAGCAGCCCCGGCTCGCCCTTCGGCCGCCCCTGCCCGGACCCGTACCAGTGGTAGACCGCGCCGAGCGTCGCGTCCCCGCCCGCCTTGAGCCGCGAGGTGACGTCGACGGTCTTGTAGAACAGGTCGTCGGCGTACTCGAACGCGGGTCCCCGGTCGACCGTCTCGCCGTTGAGGCGCAGGTCGTACTGCTGGTCGGCGGAGATGTGGACGCGGGCCCGCACCACCGGCGAGGCCCCGACGGCGAAGTCCTTGCGGGCCAGGGTGTAGTCGTCGGACTCGGCGGTGGTCCGGCGGATCCAGGACGCCCCCCACTGGCCGTCGCTCAGCCCGGTGTCGAACGACGCCGCCCGCGACCACGGGGACGCCTTGCCGGTGCGGTCCCAGGTGCGGACCTTCCAGGTGTAGGTCGTCTCGGACGCCAGCGCCGGCCCCGCGTACGGCACGTACTCCTGGCTCGCCGACGCCACCCGTCCGCTGTCCCACACGGTCTTGCCGGACGCGTCGCGCACGGCGATCTCGTAGGCGGACTGGACCTCGCCGGGGTCGACGTCGCGGGGCCGCCATCCGAATTGCGGCGCGCCCTCCACGCTGAGCGGCCGGGCCTGGTCGCCGACGGTGAGGCCGGCCGGCGCCTGCGGCGCGTGCCCCGCCTGCACCGCGCCCTGCGCGGTTCCGGGCAGGGCCACGACGGCGGCGGCCGTCATGGTCGCGGCGGCCGCGAGGACGGTGCGGGACCCGGTGGAACGATTCACGAAACGGCGGATCATGAGGAAGAACCTCCAGTGGGGGGATGCGGCCCTACGGCCGGACGGAGAAGCCGCTCAGCTGCACGTTGGCGTTGGTGGAGTCCCAGCTCCGGCTGACCGCGATGCGCACGTACCGGGCGCTGACCTTGTCGAACGTCGTGGTCCCGCCCTCCTTGGGCGTGTCGGCCGCGGTGGCGACGGTGCGCCACGTCCGGCCGTCATCGGAGACCTGGACGGCGTAGTCGCGCGGCCCGTAGTTGGAGCGGCCGCCCACGACGACCGCGCCGAACCGGACGGGCGCGCCGAAGTCGAGCCCGTACCGGACCGGGTCCTCCGCGGTCGGTCCCTGGCCCGCGGCGCGGCCCCACGAGACCCAGAACGTGCTCGCCGAGCCGTCCACGGCGAGCTTCGCCGGGTAGCGGTCCTGGCCCGCGTCCGCGATGACCCGCGGGAACGGCGCGCCGCCCGGGTTGAGCGCCAGGTCGCCGGAGTGCCGCAGCGTCACCGCGGTCTCGGCGGACGGCCCGGCGTCGCTGCGCGCGGTCACCTTCAGCGTGCTCGTGCCGGACGAGACGCCCTGGTCGCGCACGTCGACGGGCACCGTCACCGACCCGCCGGCGGGGACCGTCACCTTGCCCTGCTGCGGCGTCGCGGTGATCCCGTCGGCGGCCGACGCCGCGACGGTCACGTTCGCCGGGCGGCCGGAGGCGTTGGTGACCCGCACGGTCGCGCGGTTGTAGCCGCCGTCCGCCAGCGGCAGCTCGGGTTCGAGGGCCTCGGCGGTCAGCACCGGCCGGTCGCCGCCGGTCGCGGTGAGGGTGAGCGGGCCGAACAGCCCGTAGTCCATCGGCGCCCGCGAGGACGCGCCGGTGCCGGGCGCGACGCGGACCGCGTTGAGCAGCGTCGAGGCGACCCGGACGGTGATCGTGTTGTCGCCGGGCCGCAGGTACCGGCCGACCTGGACGTGCCGCAGGTCCGCCTGGTCGAGCGGCGGCAGGTCGTGGCCGTTGACGTTCACCTTGACGGTGTCCACCGGCGTGCCGAGGTCGAGCTCGGCGGCGTCGATGCCCTTCCAGCCGTCGTCGAGGGTGACGTGCGCGGTGTAGGTGCCGACGCCCGACACGTCCTTGAGGTCGACCGGGTACCCGCCGGCCGTGGTGATCGCCGACCAGGCGGGCAGCGCGCCGTTCTCCCCCGCCTTCAGCGTGACGGGACCGAGCGTCTTGTGCGCGGTGTCGCCGGGCTTGCCGGACGGTCCGGGGCCCCACGAGTCCACCGACAGCGACCACTCGTTCAGCTTCACCGGCTGCGGGACGGCCGCCGTCCGCTGCCCGCCCGGCCCGTCCGGCTTGCCCTGGCCGGGGAACGTCGCGTCGTGCCGCGGCGTGACCGCGATGACCGTGGCGTCGTTCGCCGCGAGCCGGACGGGGACGGTGACCGTGCCGTGCCCCGACGTGTAGTCCGTGATCGGGGTGATCTTCCCGGTCCAGGTGTCCAGCTTGTAGGGGGCGCCGTCGCCGGTCAGGGTGATCGTCTGCGCGGTGGTGGTGTTGGTCTGGTTGTACAGGTAGTAGTAGTCCGTGGAGCCGGCCTGGCGGCGGACGTCGAGGATCGCGCCGGAGCCGTCGTGCGGGGTCGCGGCCGGGGTGACGCGCAGGCGGCGCAGCGCGTCGGGCGCGTCCGCCTCGCTCGCCGCCCGGACCACGGTCCGCTGATCGAGCAGCTGGGAGACCACCGAGGTGAGCCGCGCGTCCTGGCGGCCCGCGTCGCCGTCGCCGGGCACCGTGCTCGGCGCGTCCCCGACGATCACGACGGGGAGGCCCTGCCGCGCCAGGCTCAGCAGCTTCTCGGCGGCGGCCAGCGGCATCGTCTTCTGGTCCTTCAGCAGCACCGCGTGGTAGGCGGAGCCGTCGCGGAACAGGGCGCCGCCGGAGTAGGAGGCGTCCTTGCGCTGGAGCTGCGCCGGGCTGAGGTACTCGTAGGTGTATCCGGCCGACGCCAGCTCCGAGGAGTCCTGGATCAGCTTGTTCGACCCGGAGCCGGTGGTGCCGGTCCCGTTCATGCCGAAGTCCTGCCAGTACACGGCGAGGTCGAAGCGGGGCTTGCCCTGCCGCAGCACGAGCTGCATCCGCGCGAGGTTGTCGTTGACGGCGCGGTAGTCGGCCCAGTTCGGCCCGCCCTTGTCGCCCCACGCCTCCGAGTAGGAGGTGTTGCCGCCGTAGGTCATGCCGGGCCAGACCGACTGGGGTCCGGCGCCCGCGGGTCCCCGGCTCAGGTACGGGAAGCCGTGCCAGACGACCTGGTTCACGCCGCCTGCGAAGCCGCGGTAGACGGCCTGGAGGTTGGAGGCGTCCGATCCGGCGCCCGCCGTCGAGCCCCACACCGTGCCGGAGAACGCGCAGCACTCGTCGGACACCACCGGCTGCCCGGACAGGTGCGCGCCCGTGGCGACCACGCGGTAGTCCTGCACGTTGCTGTAAGCGCCGACCGACTGCCCGAACGCCAGCGACTCGCCCTCGGGCACGTCGATGTGCGAGGCGGCCTCCGAGACGTCCACCGGGATGCCGTACGGCTGGATGCGGGTCTTGATGTGGTGCTTGTGCGCCCATTCGCGCAGCACGTCGAGCCGGTTGCGGATGTACAGGTCGCTGAGCGTCTGCCGGTAGTCGGTGCGGACGCGCGCGCCGACGCCGCCGCCGAAGTCGAAGAACGGCCGGTCGGTGATGCCCTGGTCGCCGGCGCCCGCGAGGGCGGGCAGCACGTCGACGGGCGAGTAGCCGCGCAGCTTCGTCCACTGGTCGACCAGCTGCGACGTCCACTTCTGCGTGGTGCCGAGTTCGAGCGAGTCCTCGAACAGGTCGGTCTCGCCGATCCGGGCGAGGAGCTTCCGCACGTCGGAGGTGAGGATGTTCTTGTCGTAGAAGTCGGTGGTGGCCTTCGCGCCGGCCTCGCTGAACGGGTCGAGCGCGTAGTTGGTGCCGGTCGCGGTGTAGCCGGACAGGGACTGCCCGCTCGGCGTCTGGTAGAAGGCGATCAGCGCGTAGGTGCTCTTGTCGTCGCCGGGGAAGTCGACCGCGACGTTGCCCTGCTCGTCCACCTTCGCGGTGACGTCGGTGACGCTGGAGCGATCCAGCATCCTGGGCGCGCTGGACGAGGCGCTGCAGCCCGCGTCGGAGCACTTCGCGACGAGTGCGGCGACGAGCGTCTTCTTCGCGCCGGCGGGCGGCGCGACGTTGAAGTTCGTCGGCAGCCCGCCGGAGCGGCTCGTGCCGCCCTTGTGGAACTCGTAGGAGAAGACGATCTGCTGCTGGGCGCTGGGGTCGTTGACGTCGGCGACCGTGGGGACGGTCGCGGGCCAGCGCGGGCCGATGGTGAGGTCCAGGCCGAGGCCCTTGTCCCTCGCCGCGGCCAGCATCGTCCGGGTCTTCTCCGCCCACAGCGGCGTGCCCCAGCCGTAGGTCTTCAGGAACTCGGGGGTGCTGCCGCCGGTGCCCTCGACGTTGAAGGGGGCGACCTCGGCACCGCCGCCGCCCGCCTTCTTGATCTGGTCGAGCTCGGCGGCCAGCTCCGTGTCGTCGGTGTAGGCGAGCGGCTGCCACCAGCGGTACTTGGGCCGCACGGAGGCCGGCGGGTCGGCGAAGGTGCCGCGGGTCAGCGCGGGCACGGTCGGCCCGAACGACTCCGCGCCCTCCGCCGCCCCGACGACCGCGAGCCCGGACACGGCGAGCAGCGCCGCCACCGGCACGGCGGCGAGCCGCGCCGAGGTCCGGCGGGCTCCGGCCGCCGGACGGACTTTGGAGCGGGTCATGAGGAGTAGCCCTCCAGTTCGATGACGCGGCTGTAGTTGTGGTCGTTGGAGTCGTGCACGAGCAGCCGCAGCGCGGACGCCTGCACGGGGGCGAAGGTCCTCTCGACCCTCCCGGCGGTGTTGCCGGTGACGGTCGCGACCGTCGTCCACTGGCCGCCGACCTGCGCCTGGACGTCGAAGTCCCGCAGGCCGGACTTGGCGGCGGAGTTGCTCGGGCTGTCGAGCGTGTAGACCTCGACCCGGCCGATCCTCTGCGGCTCCTTCCAGGTCGCGGTGAGGGTGTCGGGGAAGGACTTGGACGTGTCGTCGTTCCAGCCGCCGACGCCGTTCAGCCAGACGCCGGAGTCGGTGCCGCCGTCGTTGGCCCAGGCGGGCGACGACCCGCTGTGGGTGCTGGACGCCGACATGGCCGCGGAGCGGACGAGGTTCCCGGTGACGAGGACCGGCGCGGTCACGGACTCGTCGTCGGCCGTGACGGTGACGGTGCCCTTCGTGCCGTCCGCGTCCGGGCCCTTCACCTCGACGGGGATCTCGGCCGAGCCGCCCGCCGGGATCGTGACCCGCGCGGGGGCGGACGCGGTGAAGCCGGCCGACGCGGCCGCCTTCACCGGGACGGTGACGGCGCGGCGCTCCAGGTTCGTCACGCGGAACCGGGCGTCGGCGGCCGTGCCGGGGATCACCGGGACGTTCACGCCGAACGGCGGCTCGACGGCGAGCTGCGTCCGGTCCTGCCGGACCGCGGTGGGCGTGCGGACGGCGAACGTCCACGAACCCGACCCGACCTCGTAGACGGCGTGCCCGTTCTGGACGCCGAGCGAGCGCGCGCCCGCCGGGGCCTGCGCGGCGGACGCGCCGAGCAGCGGCACCTCGACGCGCGCGGGCGCGCCCGGCGGGACCGTCACGTCGAGCCGCAGGTCGTGCCCGGACCGGCGCCAGGCGCTGGACACCGTCCCGCGCGGGGTGTCGTACGACGACGAGGCGCGCGTGAGGTCGCCGACCACGGCGGGCCGGATCACCAGGTCGCCGTAGCCGACCGAGCCGTCGGCCTGCCGGATGCCGGCGAGGCCGGCGCCGAACCACTCGTCGATCGCGCCGAGCATGAAGTGGTTCTGCGAGCCGTAGCCGGTCGGCCCGTCCCAGTACTCGGTGAGCGCGGTCGCGCCGTGCACCACCTGGTAGCCGTAGCTCGGGTTCGTGACCTGCTGCGCCACGGCGAGGATGACGTCGTCGCGGCCGGCCGCCGACAGCGTCCGGAACACCGACGGCAGCGCGATCTCCCCGACCGTCAGGTGGTAGCCGTTCGCCTTGATGGTCGAGACGAGGTGGTCGAGGACGGCCTGCTTCTGGTCGGCGGGCACGATGCCGAGGTCGAGCGCGAACGCGTCGCCGGCCTGGCTGCCCGACCCGTAGGTGTGCTTGGCCGGGTCCAGGTACTTGGCGTTGAACGCGTCGGCGATGTCGCCGGCGAGCTTGGTGTACTTCCCGGCGTCGTCGTCCTTGCCGAGCAGCTTGGCGATCTTCGCGAGCGCGGTGGCGCTGCGCTGGTAGCCGTAGGTGGCGGCGACGCCGGTCGGGGTGGTCTTGTCGACCGCGGCCCAGTCGCCGAGGCCGTAGTCGAGCAGGTTCCCCTTCGCCTTGGACGTGAGGTAGTCCAGGTAGCGCTGCATGTTCGGGTAGAAGTCGCGCAGCGGCTTGGCGTCGCCGTACGTGACGTAGTGCTGCCAGGCGGCCAGGATGATCGCGCTGCCCCAGTTCGGGTCGTCCCAGACGCCGCCGGAGAACGTCACGTACGCGGGCGCGATGTCGGGGACGAGCCCGTCGGCGGTCTGCGCCTCCGCCATGTTGCGCAGCAGCGCCGGGTAGTAGGCGGCGACGTCGTACCCGCGGGTGATCGTGCCCTGGACGAGCTGGGTCTCCTCCAGCCAGCCGAGCTTCTCCCGGTCCGGGCAGTCGGTGAGGATCGACATCATGTTGCCCTGCACGGCCCGGTCGATGATCGTGTGGATGCCGTTGAGCAGCAGGTCGGAGCTGTCGAACGAGCCGGCGGAGGCGTTCCCGGCGCGCAGGATCGTCGCCGAGACCGTGTCCGCGGACGGCGCCGCGTCCAGGCCGCTGACCTGGATGTAGCGGAAGCCGTGGTAGACGAACCGGGGGTGCCAGGTCTCGGTCCCGGTGCCCGCGAGGGTGTAGGTGTCCATGACGGGCGGGTTCTGCGCGCCGCCCGCGATCATGGTGCCCTGCTCGACGAGGCCGTCCGCGCCGAGCCGCTCCCCCGGCTTGATCGTCAGCTTCGTGCCGCGCTTCCCGCGCACGCTCAGCTCAGGCCACCCGACGATGTTCTCGCCGAGGTCGAAGACGTAGGTGTCCTTCTCCGGATGCGTGACCTTCACCGTCTTGCGGGTGCCGACGGGGACGATCGCCGGGGACATCCGCGCGGTGAGCGCGATGCCCGGGTCGGGCGCCTCGGTGGCCGGCTTCCACGACGACAGGTCGGCGGACGGCCCGTCCCAGCCCTGCTGCGCCAGCCGGGCGTCCTCGTCCTCGCCGCCGTACCACTGGCTGGACGTGGTCGGCCCGAGATCGGTGCGCCAGGACCCGTCGGTCGCGACGCGGGCGGTCGTGCCGTCCTCGAGCGTGACCTCCAGCTGCGCGAGCAGCTTGGGCGCCCCCTGCGCGCCGACGTACTTGGTGTAGCGGTCGTTGGTGGCGGCGACGTTGTAGGTGCCGTTGCCGAGCCGGACGCCGATCGCGTTGCCGCCGCGCCGCAGCAGCTTCGTCACGTCGTAGGCCGCGTACTCGACCCGCTTCCTGTAGTCGGTGTTCGGCGGTTCGAGGACGGCGTCGCTGACCGGCCGCCCGTTGATCGTCGCGTCGTAGATGCCGAGCGCGGTGATGTACAGCCGCGCCGACCGGACGGTGTTCTTCAGCGAGAACTGCCGCGCGAGCAGCGGCAGCGCGGGCATGGACGTCTGGTAAGCGGGCGGCGGGACCTGGTCGGTGACGGTCTTCACCACGGTGAACGGGCCGTCCGCCGCGTCGGAGGTCTGCACGGTGTAGTCGACCGGGAAGTTCGGCGTCTTCCCGTCGCTCGTCATCACGTCGGTGCGCGGGTACAGCCTCACCGACGCGACGTCCTTGGCGGCGCCGAGGTCGAGCTGCAGCCAGATGTGGTGGCCCGGGTCCTGCGACTTGTAGGCGTTGCTGGTGTAGCCGAACGGCGCCTTCTGCGTGGTGAGCGACCCGTCGGTGAGGAACTCCGGCATCCACTTGCCCGGGTACTCGCGGACCTCGGACGCGGCGACCTGCGCGCCCTTCGCCACGTTCGCGCCGGACGGGTCGAGCGCCTCGATCTCGGCGAGCTGCAGCCGGGACACCGGCGACCCGCTCTCGGTGATCGGCAGGCCCAGCTTGGACACGTCGATCCGCAGGTAGCGGGCCTTCGTCCCGGCGGGCAGGCCGACCGTGACGGGGCTCGGCGCCCGGTTCAGCCACCGGTCGTCGGTGATCCATTTCCCGGACCAGTCGTCCTTGCCGAGCAGGCCCATCTCGAACCGGGCCGGGGGGCTCCAGGCGGACGCCCGCCCGGAGCCGTCCCAGACCCGGACCCGCCACCACACCTGGCGGCGGGAGGTGAGCGCCGTGCCCCGGTAGACGGCGTTCGGGGTGCCGGACGCCACCTTCCCGGAGTCCCACAGGTCGGCGCGGCCGAGCCCGTTCCGGGAGGTGGCGGCCTCGACCTGGTAGGCGGCCTGCGCGGCGCCGCGGCCGGGCGCGGTGAGCCGCCAGCTCAGCGCCGGCGCCGTGTCGTCGATGCCGAGCGGGGCGTCGAGCGCGTCGGTGCGCAGCCCGAAGGCCCGCAGGCCGGGCGCGTCGGCGCGCGCCGGGACCGCGAAGGCGGCCCCGATCAGCAGCGGGAGGACCGCCGCCGGAAGAGCGGCGCGGGTCAGTGCCGTGCGGGTGGGCATCGTGCGGGCGGGGGTCGTGCGTGTGGGGGACGTGCGGGTGGGGGTGGTGCGCATTCAGGCTCCCCGGACGGTGGTGAGGAACTTCAGGTCGCGGCCGGGCTCGGCGGTGAAGGTCGCGCCGCCGTCACGGCTGACGGCGGACGCGCCGCCCTGGTACGGGTCGTGGTCGTTGTAGGCGACGCCGTAGCAGCCCGTGGTCGCGGTGGAGGAGATCCGGACGGTGTAGTGCGCGCCGCGCCGGACCGGGATGCCCGGGTGGACGGTCACGTTCCGCGCGGACCAGCCGATCTCCGCCGCCGGGACGGAGCCGGACCAGAGCGTCCGGGTCCCGTCGGTGACCTCGATGTCCAGCGGCTCGGACGGCGGGGTGCGCTCGACGCGCCCCTGCTCGGTGCCGTCCTTGAACGCGGTGACGGCGAGGGAGGCGAGGCGGCCGCCGCGTCCGGCGGTGAACGACTGCTCGCGGCGGACGTCCCCGGCGACGTCGCAGCCGGTGCGGAAGCCGGCGGCGCCGCTGCTCTGGTCGAGGCCGGGGACCGCCGCCTGCCGTCCGGGGTGCCCGGGGTCGAGGCGGACGGTCGCGTTGCCGCACTGGACCGGGGTGATCGATCCGTCGGCGCCGAATGCGAGCGGCTGCCACTGGTAGTTGGCGAGGGCCTCGTTGGTGTGGCCGTTCCACAGGTCGCTGAAGTACATGTAGATCGGCGGGCCGTGGCGCTGGCGGAGGGTGGCGACCTGCGCGGGCTGCCCGCCGCAGGAGTTCGCGGTGATGCTCGTCCCGGCGGTCGGGACGACCCACTTCGCCAGGCCGCCCGAGAAGTCGTCGGCGAGCAGGTCCTGCCCGGACGCCGAGGTCACCCGGACGTTGTCGAACTTCGCCGACTCCAGGTCCGCGCCGTTCCACTCGCGGAACCCGACCTTGCCGACGGGATACGTCGCGTCGGTGTAGGCGTCGACCTGCGTTCCGTCGACGGACGTGGTCAGCGTGGAGCCGGACGCGGTGACCGACACGTGGTGCCACTCCCCCGCCACGATCGGCTTGTCGAGCTGCACGACGTGGCTGGCGGTGGTGGACCCGGCACGCCGCAGCACGCTCAGCTTCCCGTTGCCCGTGCCGGAACCGGTCAGCAGGAACAGGTAGCCGTGGTCGTCCTGGTTCATCCGGACGGAGAACCCGGCCTGCGCCAGCTTGCCCGACGCCGTCGGCAGCGGCGCGACGTCGAAGGAGAAGGTGTAGTCGGACCAGTCCTCGCCCTGCTGCGACAGGCCGTACAGCCCGCCGCGGGCGGTGAGCGCGCCGTCGTCGGCCGTCCAGGCGTCGCGGCCCTTCCACGGGCCGAGCGGGCTCGACGCGGTGAGGTAGGACGTGCCGGTGCCGGTGCAGTACCCGCAGTTCGGGTCCGACATCGTCAGGTAGTACACGCCGTTCCGCTTGAAGATCGACGGCGCCTCGACGCGGGTCACGCCCGTGACGTCGTAGGGGCCGGCGGCGCGCAGGTAGTCGGGGGTCAGCTGGATGACGGCGATGTGCCAGCCGGCGTTGCTGCACGCCAGGTAGCCGGTGCCGTCGTCGTCGACGAACACGTCCAGGTCGGCGGTGCAGTGCGTCCCGGCGGGCAGGTCGGGGACGGGCCGCTCGGTGAACGGACCGGTCGGCCGGTCAGCGGTGTAGACACGGAACCTGTCCGCGGCCTCCTGGTCGTTCACCCACATGACGTACTTGCGGGTCGCCTTGTCGTAGACGGTGTGGGGGCGGAAGCAGAACTTGCAGGAGCGGGCCTCCACGACGCGGCCGCGGTCGGTCCAGTGCGCGAGGTCGGGCGAGGAGTACACCTTGAAGCCGCAGAACGTGCTGTTGACCTGCCACTGGTAGCCGCAGTCGTAGCTCGTCCCGTACAGGTAGTAGGTGTCGCCGAACCGCTGGATCGCGCCGTCGTGGGCGTCGACCGCGTTGCCGTCGGTGTCGAACCGGACGGTCTGCTCGCCGTCCGGTCCGGTGTTGGTGATCGGGGTGACCGTCGACGCCAGCGCGGGCGGCGCGGCAGGTGCGGCCAGGACGCCGAGCAGCAGCGCCAGGGCCGCGGCGACGGCGAGGCCGCGGCCTCGCCAGGGCCGGCGTGGGGGGATGGTGCGCATGGACGGGGCGTCCTCTCGGAGCTGCGCTGTGGGGTGGGGGGCGGCGCGTCGTCCGTTTCCGGGCATGCGGAACAGAGCCCGTGGCCGTGCGGGCGGGTCGCACGGCCACGGGCCTGCGCCCGTCATCGCCTAGGGACGGATCCCCCGATCGCGCCTAGTGGGAGTGCGGGTCCGGCAGGGTCGTGGTTCCTCGGGGGCCGTCAGGGGTTCACGGTGACCAGTTCGATCTCCAGAAGGTCGGCGAGGGCCTTCAGGTCGGCGATCCGGTGGCCGGTGCCGAGGGCCCAGTGGTGGGAGATGCCGGTGGCGCTCCAGGCGTCGACCCACTCGCCGGGGTCGCAGCCGAAGTCCACGCGGGACGTCGTGTTCCCGATCTGCAGCAGCGGGCCGTCCACGGTCTCGCCCTCGGACGCGACGAACGCGAACCGGCCGTCGCGGCGCTGGATGACGCCGAACGCGGTGACCGGGCCGTGCTTGACGTCGAACTCCACGGACACGCCGTAGCCGCGCTTGCCGTGGTAGACGCCGAGGCCGCGCAGCAGCGGGCGGCGGGCGCTGATCGCCAGGTGGGCGGGCCCGTCGTGGCCCATCTCGACATGGCCGCGGTGGAAGTCGAGCGCCTGCAGCTCGGTGAACGAGCCGCCCGCGCCGAGCCGGTCGGCGATCAGCATGGCGAGGGAGGTGCGCAGCTCGTACTCGCCGGCCGCCGGGATCCCGCGGGCGGTGAGCAGCGACGCGCCGAGGATCATCCCGGCGCCGAGCCGCTCGTGGATCTCGCCGTCCAGGCCCCGGTGGTAGTAGGCGAGGCTGTCCAGCTCGAAGTCCTCGACGAGCCGGTCCAGGCCGACCGACACCCGGGCGGCCCAGGTGAGGTCGTCGTCGTTGACGGAGGCGTCCAGCTCGAAGATCTTCTCCGCCTCGGCCTTCTTCGCGGCGGTCTCGGCGTCGGTGACCTTCTCCACCCGGACCCGCAGGTCGTCGAACTCCAGCACCTCGACGTGCCCGCCGAAGTTCGCGCTGACCAGCGTCAGGTCGGTGGACACGTCCAGCATGCCCGGGTACAGGTGGCCCATGAGGCCGTGCCGGCCGCGGCGCAGCGCCGCGCGCACCCCGGCGGCCCGCACCCAGCGGCCGATCTTCGCCCAGGCCCGCTCGTCCTCCAGGTAGCCGGAGACCGAGCGGAACGGGACCCCGCACCGCGCGAAGGCGTTCGCCATCTCCGGCAGCGGGCAGGCGCCGCAGTAGGCGAGCCACTGCCCGGTGTCGAACGTGGCGTGGTCCATCGACTCGGTCGGCTGCAGGTTGATCAGCAACACCGGGGCGTCCGCCCGCTGCGCGACGGGGACCAGCATCGTCGCGGTCATGTAGGTGGTGAGGAACCCGACGATGATGTCGCAGCCCTCGGCGCGCAGCCGCTCGGCCGCGGCCGCGCCCTCCTGCGCGTCGGAGATGAACCCGACGTCGACCACCTCGGCGCCGAGCCCGCGCATCCGCTCCGACACCCGCTCCGCCGACCGCTTCAGCTGCGGCAGCAGATCGGGGAACTGCGGCCAGTACGCGCCGAGCCCGCCGGCCACGAGTCCCACTTTCACGGGCGGCGGCGCCCCGGTGTTGCCTGCCATGCCTGCTCCTCTCGATTACCTGGCCGTCCCTGTCATTCGGCTGTCAGGGTGTGGCGGCCGGACGGCGCGCCGTCCACGTAGACGTACTTCCCATCGCCGGACACGCCCCGCGCGGTCGCCTCGCCGTGCGCCCAGACCGTCCGGCCGTCCAGGGCGACGCGGGACGTCGACGGGGTGACCGGGACGGCGAGCCGGCCGGACGTGCCGCGCGGGGCGGTGACGTCGAGCCGGAAGCCGTGGCCGGTCGTCCGCCACGACGCGGCGATTGCGCCGTGCGGCGTCGGGACCGTTCCCTCGGCCCACGTCAGCCCGCCGGTGAACGGGACCACGGACCACGACGAGTACCCGGGACCGGTCGGCTGGACGCCGAGGACGCGGGTGGTGAGCGTGACGGTCGGGCCGCTCGCCCAGCCGTGCGCGAGGCTGGAGAACTGCTTGAGGTTCGGCGTGCCGTCCGGCTGCATGTGCTCCCAGAACGTCGAGCCGGGGTCCTGCCGGAGCTGGTGGCCCCAGAACGTCCGGATCAGGTCGAGGCCGGACGCGTCGCCGGTGTCCAGGCGCGCGTCGGACTCGAACGAGCTGGGCAGCGGCGCGTAGAACGGCGGCAGGCTCGCGTTCGGGGTGGACTGCGAGACGGTCAGCGACCCGTACCGCGACCAGTTGTTCTTGCGCAGGTACGCGAGGGCGCGGGTGGCGCGGTCGCCGCCCGCGACGCCGGCGAGGACGGCCGTGGCGTTGGCGTCCTGCGGGTAGGCGCCGGGGATCTCCCGCGACAGCCGGTAGGCGCCCGCGGTCTCGTCCCACAGCTGGTCGTTGATCGCCTTCTTGACGGTCGCGGACCGGTCGCCGTAGGTCGTGGCGGCGGACGCGTCGCCGCGCGCTTTCGCCATCGCGGCCATCTGCGTGAGGTTGCGGGCGTACAGGGCGTTGACGTACGTCTCGTGGCCGCAGTCGGAGTAGCCGTAGTGGCCGCAGGAGCCGACGGCGCCGAACGCGATGAGGCCCTTGTCGTCCTGGGCGCGGACCGACTCCAGCCACGCCGTCGCCTTGGTGAGCTGCGGCCACCACTCGTCGAGGTAGGTGCGGTCGCCGGTGTAGAGCCAGTGCTCGTACATGTTGTTGACGAACCAGGTGACGTACTCGCCGTAGGTCCGCAGCTCGTCGGCGTTGTGCTGGCCGACCTGGCTCTCGGCGGGCATGAACCCGTCCGGGAGCTGCTGGGCGGCCAGCGACGACAGCGAGTTGTCGACCGCCTCCAGGTCGTTGGTGGACAGGTAGGTGACGGGCGCCTGCACGGCCAGGTCGCCCTGCCAGACGATCCGGTCGCGCTTGCCCCCGTCGTAGATGACGGACTTGTTCGGGTCGGCGTGCGGGACCTGCGCGTCCGCGTGGTCGCCCTCGCCGGCGGCGTACGGCCAGCTCTTGGCGGTGTTGGACGCGCCGGTGTTCACCTGCACGGTGTAGGCGCCCGCGTACCAGATCTTGTTCAGCTCGTTGTCGCTGGACAGGAAGTGGCCCTGGTAGCCGTCGAGGTCGCGCTGGTTCGGGGCGGCGGTGAAGTCGACGGACACCCCGTCGATGTCGACGGTTCCGGGGCCGTCGAGGAACAGCGTCGCGTAGCGGAACCCGCCGCGCAGGACGCCGTCGCGGACCGTGGCGGGCGGCTTCTTCCCGTCGAGCGGCAGGGCGTGGCTGTCGGTGTCCTGCGTGTAGGGCTGGCCGGGGAAGCCGTTCCAGATGTTCGCGGTGTCGCAGCCCGGCGCGATCCTGCCTTCGCCGTCGTTGGCGTCCGGCGTGAGCGCGGCGTACCGGATCGACTCGGAGAAGCACGCGCGCAGCTTCGGCGGCGTGGACGAGGCGCCCTTCACCCGGACCTTCAGGTGCCCGGCGACCTCCTTGCCGAAGTCGATGACCAGCAGCGGGGAGCCGGTGCGGTCGGCGGCGCCGGTCAGCCGGACCGAGCCGCCGCCGTCGCGCAGCGCGGCGTCCGGGGACCCGTCGATCCGGCCCTGGCGCGGGTCGGCCTTGTAGATCGCGACGGGGCGGACGGTGCGGCTCGACGGCGACAGCACGTACGGGCGCCACTGGCCGTGCTCCGGGCTGTAGGACGCGTCCTGCCAGGGGCCGCGCGGCCGCGGGGACGCCGAGGCGGGCAGGGCGACGGCCGCCGAGGCCGACACCGCCAGGGCGGCGGCGACGGCGGCGCGGGCGAGGGAGCGGCGAGAGGTGGGGGGAACCATCATCACTCCAGGTCAGCGGGAGGCGGTCAGGACGGACGAGCCGGTCAGGCCGGGCACCTGCACGAGGCCGTCGCGGACGGTGACGCCCGGCTTCACGGCGGTGCCGTTCCGCCAGACGACCGAGCCGTTCACGCGGACCTCGGACGCGCCGGACGCGGGCACCCCCGCCGTGGCGGTCGTGCCGCTCGGCGCGGCGACGCGGAGCGTGAAGGTCGTGCCGCGCCGCTTCCACGCCGCGGTGATGTCCCCGTGCGGCGTCGGCACCTTGCCCTCCGCCCAGCTCAGCCCGTCCGGCGGGTGCGGCAGGACGGTGAACGACGAGAACCCGCCGGAGGCCGGCGTGACGCCGAGGACCTGGTTGGTGAGGAACGACGTCGGCGAGGCCGCCCAGCCGTGCGAGAGGCTGGTGTAGGAGCCGAGCTGCGGCGCGCCGGCGGTGCTGACGTTCTCCCACAAGGTGCCGGGCGCGTCCTTGCCGAGCATCGGGTACCAGGTGCGGCCCAGCACGGACATCGCGCCCGCCATGTCGCCCTGCGAGGCGTACGCCAGCAGCGACTGGCCCGACACGAACGGGCTGATGTACTGCGGGACGACACCGCCGGCCTTGTCCACGGTGAGGTCGCCGTGCGGGTCGGCGAGCCGGTCGCCGAAGAACTTCAGCACCGACTTCGCGCGGTCCCCGGTGGCGACTCCGGCGACGACCGCCATCGCGTTGCCGTCCTGCGGGTGGTTCCCGTCGGTGGGGCCGACCTTGTAGGCGCCCGCGGCCGCGTCCCACAGGTTGTCGTTGATGGCCTTGGCGGTGCGGGCGGCGTTGTCGCGGTAGGTCTTGGCGAGCGCCGTGTCGCCCTGCGCTTCGGCCGCCTGCGCGGCCTGGCCCAGCACGTGGACGTACAGGGACGAGACGTAGGTGCCCTTGCTCTCGTTGCCGTAGCCCCAGGTGCCGCCCGCGCCCTTCATGTCGAGCAGCCCGTCGGAGCCGACCTTGGACTGCATCCACGCGACGTTCTTCTTCATGGCGTCGTACCACTTGTCGAAGAACGCCTTGTCGCCGGTGTAGAGGTAGTGCGTCCAGTAGTTGCCGACCCACCAGGCCGCGTACTCGCCCCAGCCCATGTTGTAGCCGAGCTTGTCGGTCAGGTAGAGGCCGGGGATCTGGCCCTGCGGCGACTGGCCCTTCGCCATGAACGCGACGGCGTTGGCGGCGGGGCCGCTCTGCCCGGTGGTCAGGTACGACACCGCGTCGGAGACCGCGTTGTCGCCGCCCCAGATCATCCGGTCGCGCTTGGCGCCGTCGCTGATGACGCTGTCGCCCTCGCCCACGATCGCGTCGTTGCGGACGGGACCCTCCTGACCCGGGTAGGGCCGGCCCGTCTTCGGGTCGATCGTCGCCATCTGGACGGTGTAGGCGCCCGCGTACCAGAGCCGGTTCAGGGTGTCGTCGCTGGACAGGAACGCGCCCTTGTACCCGTCGAGGTCGGGGTTGGCGGGGTCGGCGGTGAACTTCAGCCGCAGGTCCGACAGGCGCACCTCGCCGGGGCCGTCCAGGAACACCATCAGGTAGCGGAACCCGCCGCGGATGACCGGGTCGGTCATCGCGGTGCGCCCGCTCTTCGTGCCGAGGTAGTGCGTCTCGGTGGCGAGGCCGACCGGGTCCTGGCTGTAGTCGGACGCGGTGGTGAGGTACTGGCCGCTCTCGCTGAAGGCCAGGCCGAGCCTCGGCGTGCCCTTGCGGACGTCGGCGGTCACCTGGACCTGCCCGCCGACCTCCTTGCCGAAGTCGTAGACGACGTAGGGGCGGCCGTAGTCGTTGGAGGCGAGCCTGGTCGTCCCGCCGTGGAACGCTCCCACCGGGTTCCGCACGGTGGCGCCGTAGGGCGCGGCGGACGCGCGGCCCTGCTTCGCGAGCGTCCAGACGGCGTGGATGCGGGCGCCCTGCCCGGGGTCGTCGGCGTTGCGGAACTCGACCTTGATCGTTCCGGACGTGCCGGTGAGCCGCGCGGGGACGTCCACCTCGTAGTGGACGAGCCCGTCCTTGTCGCCGCTCCACACCCCGGCCTGCTTCGGGTCGGGCGTGCGCTCGTGGACGACCGTGCCGTTCACCAGGACGTCGTAGCGGGCGGTCGCGCTGCCGGCCTCCTCGACCCGCAGCGTGACCGGGCCGCGCCCGGCGCGCATCGTGTAGGCGAAGCCCGCGCCGGCCGCGCCGCCGGTCTGGCGGACCATGACGCCGTCGGCCTTGCCGGTCGTGGACGTCCCGGGCTCCAGGCCGTGGCCGGCGGTCTCGGACGCGGCGGAGTCGGCGGACACGTAGTCGCCGTTGACCCCGTACGCCTCCCCCACCCGCGCGGGACGGACCGTCCGGCCGGACGGCGCGAGAACGTAGTGGCCCGCGCGCGACAGCGACGGCAGGCCGAGCGGGTCGGAGGCGGACGGTGAGGCGGACGCGGCGCCGGCGGGGGCGGCGACGAGGACGGCGGCGGCGAGGGCGAGGGAGGTGACGGTGGACACGCGTGCTCGTGCGAACTTCTCGGCCGGGGGCATCGTTATCCCTTCGGGTTCACTTGGTCGAGCGGGCCCATGGAGGGAAGGCCGGCGGTCCGGGTGGGGACGGCGCGGCGGCCCGGCAGTGGAGTGCCGGGCGCCGGCGCGCGGTCCGGACCGCCGGCCCGAACATCGTCGTCGGGACGTGTCGTCGGGACGTGTCGTCGGGTCGCGGGATCGGGACGCGGGGTCAGCGCAGGAACGCGGCGGCGACTCCGGCGTCCACGGGGATGTGCAGTCCGGTCGTGTGGGTCAGGTCCCCGCCGGTGAGGGCGAAGACGGCGGCCGCGACGTGCTCGGGCAGCACCTCGCGCTTCAGCAGCGTCCGCTGCGCGTAGAACTCGCCGAGCCGCTCCTCCTCCACCCCGTAGACGGCGGCGCGCTTGGCGCCCCAGCCGCCGGCGAAGATGCCGGAGCCGCGGACGACGCCGTCCGGGTTGACGCCGTTGACGCGGACGCCGTGCTCGCCGAGCTCGGCGGCCAGCAGCCGGACCTGGTGGGCCTGGTCGGCCTTGGTGGCGCCGTAGGCGATGTTGTTCGGGCCGGCGAACACGCCGTTCTTGGAGGCGATGTAGACGATGTCGCCGCCCATCCCCTGCTCGACCATCACCCGCGCGGTCTCCCGGGAGACCAGGAACGAGCCGCGGGCCATGACGTCGTGCTGGAGGTCCCAGTCGGCGACGGTGGTGTCCAGCAGCGGCTTGGAGATCGACAGGCCGGCGTTGTTGACGACGAGGTCGACGCCGCCGAACGCCAGCACCGCGTCCCGGACCGCCGCGGCGATCTCGTCCTCGGAGGTGACGTCCGCGCCGACCGCGACGGCGACGTCCGCGGCCCGCAGCGCGCCCGCGCCGATCTCCGCCGCCACCTTCTCGGCGGCGCCGAGGTCGCGGTCCGCCACGACGACGCAGGCACCCTCGGCGGCCAGGCGGCGGGCGGTGGCCGCGCCGATCCCGGAGCCGCCGCCGGTGACGAGCGCGACACGGGTCGCGAGCGGCTTCGGCTTCGGCATCCGGCGGAGCTTGGCCTCCTCCAGCTCCCAGTACTCGATGCGGAACTTCTCCGCCTCGTCGATCGGCGCGTACGACGACAGCGCCTCCGCGCCGCGCATCACGTTGATCGCGTTGACGTAGAACTCGCCGGCGACCCGCGCCGTCTGCTTGTTCGCGCCGAACGAGAACATCCCGACGCCCGGGACCAGCACGATCGCCGGGTCGGCGCCGCGCATCGGCGGCGAGTCCGGCGCGGCGTGCCGGTCGTAGTAGGCCGCGTACTCCTCGCGGTACGCGGCGTGCAGCTCCTTCAGCCGGGCCTTGACGTCGTCGAGCGGCGCGTCCGGCGGCAGGTCCAGCACCATCGGGCGGACCTTGGTGCGCAGGAAGTGGTCCGGGCAGGACGTGCCGAGCGCGGCGAGCCGCGGGTGCTCGGCGCGGGAGACGAAGTCGAGGACGGCCTCGGCGTCGGTGTAGTGCCCGACCTGCGGCCGGTCCGTGGACGCCAGGCCGCGGATCAGCGGGAACAGCGCGGCGGCGCGGGCGTGCCGCTCGTCCTGCGGCGGCGTCGGGTGGATCACCTCGCCGAACGGGTCGGCCTTGCCGTGCTCGGCGATGTACGCCTCGGCGGTGCGGATGATGTCGAGCGAGTTGGCCTTGCACTCCTCGCTCGTCGCGCCCCACGCGGTGATGCCGTGCCCGCCGAGGATCACGCCGATGGCCTGCGGGTTCGCCTTCTTGATCGCGGCGATGTCGAGGCCGAGCTGGAAGCCGGGGCGCCGCCACGGCACCCACGCGACCCGGTCGCCGAAGATCCGCCGGGTCAGCTCCTCGCCGTCGGCGGCGGTCGCGATCGCGATCCCGGAGTCGGGGTGCAGGTGGTCGACGTGCGCCGCCTCGACGAGGCCGTGCATCGCGGTGTCGATGGACGGCGCCGCGCCGCCCTTGCCGTGCAGGCAGTAGTCGAACGCGGCGACCATCTCGTCCTCGCGCTCGACGCCCGGGTAGACGTCGACGAGCGCGCGCATCCGGTCGAGGCGCAGGACGGCCAGGCCTTTCTCGGTGAGCGTGCCGAGGTCGCCGCCGGAGCCCTTCACCCACATCAGCTCGACGTCGCGGGCCGTCACGGGATCGGTGACGGTGCCCTTCGCCGAGGCGTTCCCGCCCGCGTAGTTGGTGTTGCGCGGGTCCGAGCCGAGCGTGTTGGCCCGTTCCAGCAGCTGCTCCACCTCGGGTGGAGTGGTCATCGGTGCTCTCTCCTTATCGGATTCGGCGGCTCGTCGGAATCGACGGCGTGTCGGAATCGGCGGCGTATCGGAATCGGCGGCGGTCAGGCGCCCCAGCCGGCGGCCTGGCCGTCCTTGCGCTCGGCGACGACGCGCTCGAAGTAGCCGGACGCCTGGTAGGCGGCGACCGGGTCCGGGTGCAGGCCCATCTCCTCGCGCAGCTCCGCCAGCAGCGGCCGCACGTCGGTGTTGTAGGCGTCCATGAACACCGCGTTCGCCGCCAGCACGTCGCCGGACTCCTGCGCGGCGCGCAGTGCGTCGCCGTCCACCAGCAGCGCCTTCGCGGTGGCCTCCTGCACGTTCATCACCGAGCGGATCTGGCCGTGGATCTTCGGCTCGATGTTGTGGCACTGGTCGAGCATGAACGCCACGCCCGTCTCCGGGTCGTAGCCGCCGCCCCGCACCACCTCGTACATGATCCGGAACAGCTGGAACGGGTCGGCGGCGCCCACCATCAGGTCGTCGTCGGCGTAGAAGCGGGAGTTGAAGTCGAACCCGCCGAGCTTCCCCTCGCGCAGCAGGAACGCCACGATGAACTCGATGTTGGTACCGGGCGCGTGGTGCCCGGTGTCCACGACGACCTGCGCCTTCGGCCCGAGCTTGAGGCAGTGCGCGTAGGACGTGCCCCAGTCCGGCAGGTCGGTCATGTAGAACGCCGGCTCGAACAGCTTGTACTCCAGCAGGAACCGCTGGTCGTCGCCGAGCCGCTCGTAGACGGCGGCGAGCGCCTCGGCCATCCGGTCCTGCCGGGTCCGGATGTCGTCCTGGCCCGGGTAGTTCGTCCCGTCGGAGAACCACAGCTTCAGGTCCTTCGACCCGACCGCGTCCATGATGTCGACGCATTCGAGCAGGTGATCCAGGGCCTTGCGGCGGACCTTCGGGTCGGGGTTGGTGACGCTGCCGAGCCTGTAGTCGTCGTCCTGGAAGACGTTGGTGTTCACCGCGCCGATCCGCACCCCGCGCTCCTTGGCGTGCGCGGCCAGCGCGGCGTAGTCGTCCACCTTGTCCCACGGGATGTGCACGGCGACGCTCGGCGCGACACCGGTGAAGCGGTGCACCTGCGCGGCGTCGTCGATCTTCTCCTGCGGGGTGCGCGGCACCCCCTGCTGGGCGAAGACCTTGAACCGGGTCCCCGAGTTGCCGTACGCCCAGGAGGGAGTCTCGATCTGCTGGCGGCGCAGGGCGTCCTTCACCGCGCTGGTGTCGTTCACGGATGTAACCTCACGTTTCTGCTGTCCGGGGCCGCCGCCGGGAGGGGGCGGCGGCCCTCAGTCGAGATGGAAGACCTCGGGGAGCGGCCGCATCCCCTCGTCGGGGCGGCCGTCGAGGTCCTCGAAGAACGGCGCCATCTCCGCCTGCCAGCGGGCGTTGACGTCGGTGCGGGCCATCGCCTCCTGCGCGGCCGCGAAGTCGTCGGTCTCCAGGTAGCCGACGAGCAGGCCGTCCTCGCGCAGGAACAGCGAGTAGTTGTGCCAGCCCGTCTCCCGCAGCGCGTCCCGCATCTCCGGCCAGACCGCCTGGTGGCGTTCCTTGTACTCCTCCAGGCGGTCCTGCCGGACCTTCAGCAGGAAGCAGACGCGCTTCGTGCCGTCAGCCGCCATCGATCAGAAGTGGTACTGGTCGATGTTCTTGGCGTCGAAGACCGTCGGCGGGCCGAGGATGACCTCGCCGTTGGCGCCGATGGTGCGCTCGCCGAGCTTGCCGGCCTTGAACGTCTCGCCCTGCTTGCCGGTGATCTGCCCGGACGACAGCGCCGCCGCGGCGTAGGACGCGAGGTAGCCGAGGTTCTTCGGGTCCCACAGCTCGAACGACTTGACCGTGCCGTCCTTGATGAACTTGCGCATCTGGTCCGGCGTGCCGAGGCCGGTCAGCGTGACCTTGCCCTTGTACTTGGAGCCGTCGATGTAGCGGGCGGCGGCCGCGATGCCGACCGTGGTGGGCGAGATGATGCCCTTCAGGTTCGGGTACGCCTGCAGCAGGCCCTGCGTCTGCTGGAACGACTTCTGGTCGTCGTCGTCACCGTAGGCGATCTTGACGAGCTTCATGCCGGAGTACTCCGGCTTCTTCAGCTCGTCCTGCATGTACTTGATCCAGGTGTTCTGGTTGGTGGCGTTCGCGGTCGCCGACAGGATCGCGATGTCGCCCTTGCCGCCGATCTGGTCGGCCAGCAGCTTGACCTCGCTGCGGCCGATCTCCTCCGAGCTCGCCTGGTTGATGAACACGTTGCGGCACTCGGGCGCGGTGTCGGAGTCGTACGCGACGATCTTGATCTTCTTGGCCATGGCCTGCTTGAGCGGGCCGCACACCGCGTTCTGGTCGTTGGCCGCGATCAGGATCGCGTCGTGCCGCTGCTGGATCAGCGTGTTGATGTAGGACACCTGCGAGGACGCCGACGCGTCGGACGGGCCGACCTCCTTGGCCTCGCCGCCGTACTCCTTGGCGGCGGCGATGCCGGCGTTGTCGACGATCGTCTCGTAGGGGTTGTTCACCTGCTTGGGCAGGAACGCGATCTTCAGGCCCTTCTTGAGGGGCGCGTTCGGGTCCGCCTTGCCGTCGCCCGCGGCGGCCTTGTTCCCCGAGTCGGACGAGGAGTCCTTGGTCGTGCCGCCGCACGCGGCGAGGGAGAGGGCGAGTGCGCCCGCGGACGCGACGGCCACGAGGCGGCGCGGGGCGCGCAAACGAAGGGTCATCACGAGTGCCTTTCGGGATTCCAGGTCGTGCTCTGGGGTGGGATATCGGACGCGGCGGGGGACGCGGGGCGGTGCTTCTCGAGGGGGACGACCCCCCACACCCCCCGGCCGGCTTCGCCGGGGGTCATGGTGCGGCGGCGGGGACCGCGGGTCGCGCGCCCCGCCGCCGGCCTTGTGCCTCGCGCACCACGGCGATCAGCCGCGGCGTGAGGACGCTGATGATGAGCAGCAGCCCGGTGACGATCGACTGGACCTCGGTGGAGACGTCGTTCAGCATCAGCAGGTTGCGCAGCAGGCCGATGAGCAGCACCGCGGCGATGACGCCGCCGAGGGTGCCCTTGCCGCCGTCGAAGTCGATGCCGCCGAGCAGCACCGCCGCGATGACGGTGAGCTCCAGGCCGAGGCCGTTGTCGGCGCGGGCGCTGCCGTAGCGGAGCGTGTAGACGATGCCGGCGAACCCGGCGACGAGCCCGGACACCACGAACAGGATCAGCTTGAGGCGCTTGACCCGGATGCCGGCGAAGTACGCCGCGTCCTCCTGCGAGCCGATCGCGAACAGCGACCGCCCGACGCCGGTGGCGTGCAGCACCACCGCGGTGATGATCGCGAGGAGGGCGAACAGCGCGATCGGGTACGGGATCGGCGTGCCGGGGATCGACTCGGTCGCGAGGTTGGTGTACCGGGTGGGGAACTCCGAGATCGCCTCGGTGCCGAGCACGACGTACGCCAAGCCCCGGTACAGGGTCATGGTGCCGATCGTCACCGCGAGCGAGGGCAGCCCGAGCCGGGTGACGAGCAGCCCGTTGACCAGGCCGCAGACGACGCCGACGACCAGCACGATCGGGATGATCGTCTCGATCGCCATGCCGTGGTCCCACATCTTGCCGGTGAGGGCGCTGCACAGGCCGAGCACGGACGCGACCGACAGGTCGACCTGCCCGCACACCACCAGCAGCGTCATCGGCAGCGCGATGAGCGCGATCTCGCTCAGGTCGCCGAGCGCGAACGACAGGTTGTCGGTGTTGGCGAAGTCGGGCGAGAACCCGGCGCCGCCGGCGAAGACGATGACCAGCAGGGCGGTGACGGCGGTCTCCCACCGCAGCAGCCGGCCGAGGGCCGCTCCGCGCGGGGCGCTCTTCGTGTCAGTGCTCACGACACCTTTCCTTTCGGCGCCTCGGCGGCGGGGCCGTCGTCGCGGTGCGCCCCGGACTCCAGCGACCGCTGCTTGAGCGCCTTGGTGACGCGCAGGGCCAGCAGCCGGTCCACGCTGATCGCCAGCAGCAGGAGGACGCCGGTGATGGCGTCCTGCCAGAACGAGTTGACCTTGAGCACCACCAGCACGCTGCCGATGGTGGTGAGCAGCAGCGCGCCGAGCGCCGCCCCGTACACGGTGCCGACGCCGCCGGTGATCGCGACGCCGCCGACGACGACGGCGCTGACGACCTTCAGCTCCCAGCCGTGCGCCGCGTCGGCGACGACGGTGCCGAACCGGGCCAGCCACAGCACCCCGGCGAGGCCGGCGAGGCCGCCGCTGACGAGGTAGGCGGTGAGGACCCGGCGGCGCAGCGAGATGCCGGCGAGGTTCGCCGCCTCGGGGCTGGACCCGATCGCGTAGAACTCCCGTCCGGAGGAGTAGGAGCGCAGGTAGTAGCCCATCAGCAGCATCACGACGACGGTGATGACCGGCAGGTACGGGACGCCGAGGACGGAGTCGTTGCCGAGCGACAGCACCGAGGACGGCAGGTCCGCGGCGCCGATCTGCTCACCGTGCGCGATCTTGTAGTCGAGGCCCTGGATGACGTAGAGGGTGCCGAGCGTCACGACCAGGGCGGGCACCTTGCAGAAGCTGACGAGCAGGCCGTTGACCAGCCCGCAGGCGAGCCCGATGGCGACGCCGAGCAGCACCACCAGCACCACGTTGCGGTCGCCGCCGGAGGCGAACTTGCCGGTGGTGAACGCGACGAGCCCGACGACGGAGCCGACCGACAGGTCGATGTTGCGGGTGACGACCACCATCGACTGGCCGACGGCGAGCAGCGCCAGGATGGAGGCGTTGAGGAAGATGTCCTTGACGCCCTGCCCGGACAGGAACCGGTGGTTCGCGAGCTCGGTGCCGAGGACCAGCACGATCAGCGCGCCGAGGATGCTCAGCTCGCGGGCGCGCAGCACCAGCTCGACCAGGCGGCGGCCGCCGCCGGGCGGTCCGCCGGAGCCCGGCTTGGCCGGGGACTGGGTGAGCACGGTCATGGGTCAGGCCGCCTTTCCGGTTCCGGCGCGCCCGGTCGCGGCGGCCATCACGGTCTCCTCGGTCGCGTCCGCGCGGGCGATCTCGGCGGTGAGCCGGCCCTCGTGCATGACCAGGACGCGGTCGGCCATGCCGATCACCTCCGGCAGGTCGGAGGAGATCATCAGCACCGCGAGGTCCTGCGCGGCCAGCTCCGACAGCAGCCGGTGCACCTCGGCCTTGGTGCCGACGTCGATGCCGCGGGTCGGCTCGTCCACGATGAGCACGGTCGGCTCGGTGGCGAGCCACTTGGCGAGCACGACCTTCTGCTGGTTGCCGCCCGACAGGACGCCGACGGTGTCGCTGAGGCGGGCGTACTTGAGCTGGAGCCGCAGCGCCCAGTCGGCGGCGCGATTGCGCTCGACCTTCCGGGAGATGAGCGGGCCGCGGCCGGTCTCCTTGCGCAGCGAGCGCAGCTGGGTGAGGCCCATGTTGCGCTCGATGGACATGTCCATCACCAGGCCCTGCTGGCGGCGGTCCTCGGGGACGAGCGCGAGGCCGGCCGCCATCGCGGCGGTCGGGCTGCCGGGGGGCAGCTTCTCCCCCGCCACCTCCACGCCGCCGGCGTCCCAGCGGTCCACCCCGAAGATCGCGCGGGCGACCTCGCTGCGGCCCGCGCCGACCAGCCCGGCCAGCGCGACGATCTCGCCGCGCCGCACCTCGAAGGAGACGTCGGTGAAGGCGCCCTCGCGGGTGAGCCGGCTGACCTTCAGCGCGACCTCGCCGGGCGCCACGTCCTGCTTGGGGTAGAGCGCGTCCAGGTCGCGGCCGACCATGCGGCGGACGAGGTCGTCGGCGGTGAGGTCGGCGACCAGGTCGGTGCCGATGTAGGTGCCGTCGCGCAGCGTGGTGACCCGCTGGCAGATCTCGAAGATCTCCTCCAGCCGGTGCGAGATGAACAGGATCGCGCAGCCCTGCTCGCGCAGCGTGCGGGTCACGTTGAACAGCCGCTCGACCTCCTGGCCGGTGAGCGCGGCGGTCGGCTCGTCCATGATGAGCACCCGCGCGTCCCGGGAGATGGCCTTGGCGATCTCGACGACCTGCTGGTCGGCGATCGACAGGCCGCGGGCGGGCTGCTGCGGGTCCAGCGCGACGCCGAGCCGCCGGAACAGCTTCGCGGCCTCGGCGTGCATGGTGCGGCGGTCGATGCGGCCGAGCCCGGCGCGCGGCTGGCGGCCCATGAAGATGTTCTCCGCGACCGACAGGTCGGGGAACAGGGTGGGCTCCTGGTAGATGACGGCGACGCCGGCGGCCTGCGCGTCGGCGGGGCCGCTGAACGCGGCGGGCTCGCCGTCGACGCGGACCTCGCCCGCGTCGGGGCGGTGCACGCCTGCGAACGTTTTTACGACGGTCGACTTGCCCGCGCCGTTCTCGCCGGCGAGAGCGTGCACCTCACCGGCGTGCAGCTCGAGGGTGACGCCCTGCAGGGCCCGCACGGCGCCGAACGACTTACTCACGTTGACCAGTGCCAATGTCGGCGGCGTCGACCTGCCGGGTGCACTCATGGCCACCCTCCTCGCACGGGGAGTCTGTGACGGATGGATGAAAAACGTTTTAACGGGATGTTGCGGAGGACGCTAGATGTGAGCCGGAGCACTCGTCAAGAGGGACTTTCGGCCCGGACCCCCCGGAACGCTGCGAAAACCCTTGTGCGGCCGGGCGTCGGCGAGTTTGCGAAGTTCCTCCCGTCCGGGTCCGGACAGCGGGGTTTGGGCCCGGCGACTTCCGACAGCGGGGTTGACACGTTTTAATGCCATGACCCAAAGTGAGCGGCGGCACACCAGCGGAGCGACCCGGGGGCACAGATTGAGCACAGACGACACCGGGCGCCCCCGAGCGAGCACCGCGGCGGGCGCCGCCGGCGGCAACGGCGGTAACGGCGGTAACGGCGCGACCGTCGGGATCAAGCAGGTCGCGGCGCACGCCGGCGTCTCGCCGGGCACCGTCTCCAACGTGCTCAACCGGCCCGAGCGGGTCGCCGCGGCGACCCGCGCCCGGGTCGAGCAGGCCATCGTGGAGCTCGGGTTCGTCCGCAACGGGTCGGCGTCCACGCTGCGCGCCGGGCACTCCAGCACGATCGGCCTGATGGTGCTGGACCTCGCCAACCCGTTCTTCACCGACGTCGCGCGCGGCGTCGAGGACGTCGCCAGCGAGCGCGGCTACGCGGTGATCCTGTCCTCCTCCGGCGAGTCCGACGAGCGCGAGCAGCGCAACCTGCGGGTGCTCGCCGAGCAGCGGGTCCGCGGCGTGCTGCTGACCCCGGTCGGCGACGAGGGCGGCAACGCCGACCGGCTGCGCGACCGCGGCGTCCCGGTCGTCCTGCTGGACCATCCGACGCCGCGCGCCAACCAGTGCTCGGTCGCCGTCGACGACGTCGCGGGCGGCGAGCTCGCGGTGACGCACCTGCTGGAGGACGGCGCCCGCACGCTCGGGTTCGTCACGGGCCCGCCGGGCCTGCGGCAGTGCGCGGACCGGCGGCGCGGCGCGCTGCGGGCGCTGCGCGCCGCGGGCCTCGGCCGCGACGTGCTGCGCGAGGTGTCCGTCGGCGCGATGAACGCCCGCGCCGGGCAGGAGGCGGCGCGGCGGCTGCTGGACTCCGGCGCCCCGCTGCCCGAGGCGATCTTCTGCGCCAACGACCTGCTGGCCCTCGGCGTGCTGCGGGTGCTGCAGCAGGCCGGCGTGAAGGTGCCGACCGACGTGGCGCTCATCGGGTACGACGACATCGAGTTCTCGGCGGCGGCGGCCGTCCCGCTGAGCTCGGTGCGCCAGCCCACCTACCAGCTCGGACGCATCGCGACCGAGCTGCTGCTCGAGGAGTGCGACGAGTCCGGCGGGCACGCCCACCAGCAGGTCATGTTCCAGCCCGAGCTGGTGGTCCGCGAGTCCAGCCGGGCCGCCGCCGACGACCGGGAGAGCAACTCGGCATGAAGGTCGCACTGTTCCTGACGTGCGTGAACGACACGATGTATCCCGGGACCGGGCGCGCGATGGTGCGGCTGCTGCGGCGGCTCGGCCACGAGGTGGAGTTCCCCGAGGCGCAGACGTGCTGCGGCCAGATGCACCTCAACACCGGCTACCGCACGCAGGCGCTGCACATGGTGAAGGGCTTCGCCGAGACGTTCGACCCCTACGACGCGGTCGTGACGCCGTCGGCGTCGTGCGGCGCGATGATCCGCGACTGGCACCCGAGGCTGGCGCCGCGCACCGCCGGCGTCGCGTCCCGCGTGTACGAGCTGTCGGAGTTCCTGGTGGACGTCCTCGGCGTCACCGACGTCGGCGCCTACTTCCCGCACCGCGTCACCTACCACCCGACCTGCCACTCGCTGCGGATGCTGCACGTCGGCGACCGGCCGCAGCGGCTGCTGCGCGAGGTCCGCGGCATCGACCTGGTCGACCTGCCGGACGCGCGGGAGTGCTGCGGGTTCGGCGGGACGTTCGCGCTGAAGAACTCCGAGGTGTCGGCCGCGATGTGCGCGGACAAGGTCACCGCCGTGCGGGAGACGAAGGCGGAGGTGCTGTGCGCCGCCGACAACTCGTGCCTGATGCACATCGGGGGCGCGCTGTCGCGCACCCGCGCGGGGGTGCGGACGGTCCACCTGGCCGAGATCCTCGCCTCCACCGAGGAGGAGCCCACACCATGAGCGCCGAAGCGATGCCGACCTATGTCGGGATGCCGTCGTTCCCCGACGCGGCGCGCCGCGCGGTGGCCGACACCCGGCTGCGCGGCAACCTCGCGCACGCCACCACCACGATCCGCGACAAGCGCGCCGCCGCCGTCGCCGAGCTGGACGACTGGTCGGCGCTGCGCGAGGCGGGCAAGCAGATCAAGGACCACGTCCTCGCCAACCTGGGCCACTACCTGCGGCTGCTGGAGGAGAAGGTCACCGAGGCGGGCGGGACGGTGCACTGGGCGCGCGACGCCGCCGAGGCCAACCGGATCGTCGCGGACCTGGTGAAGGCGACCGGCGAGACCGAGGTCGTCAAGGTCAAGTCGATGGCCACGCAGGAGATCGGGCTGAACGAGGCGCTCGCCGAGGACGGCATCACCGCCTACGAGACCGACCTCGCGGAGCTGATCGTCCAGCTCGGGCACGACCGGCCGTCGCACATCCTCGTCCCGGCGATCCACCGGAACCGGTCCGACATCCGCGACATCTTCCTGCGCGAGATGGAGGACGTCCCCGACGGCCTCACCGACTCCCCCGCCGCGCTGGCGGAGGCGGCGCGGCGGCACCTGCGCGCCAAGTTCCTGTCGGCGAAGGTCGGGATCTCCGGGGTGAACTTCGCGGTCGCCGACACCGGCACGCTCGTCGTGCTGGAGTCGGAGGGCAACGGCCGGATGTGCCTGACCATGCCCGAGACGCTGATCTCGGTGATGGGCGTGGAGAAGATCGTGCCGAGCTGGCGCGACCTGGAGGTGTTCCTCCAGCTGCTCCCCCGCTCGTCGACCGCCGAGCGGATGAACCCCTACACGTCCGCGTGGACGGGCGTGCACCCCGGCGACGGGCCGCGGACGTTCCACCTGGTGCTGCTGGACAACGGCCGCACCGACACGCTCGCCGACGAGGTGGGCCGGCAGGCGCTGCGCTGCATCCGCTGCTCGGCGTGCCTGAACGTGTGCCCGGTCTACCAGCGCGCCGGCGGCCACGCCTACGGCTCGCCCTACCCCGGCCCGATCGGCGCGATCCTGTCGCCGCAGATCAGGGGCATCGGGTCGGAGGTGGACGCGTCGCTGCCGTACGCGTCGTCGCTGTGCGGGGCGTGCTTCGAGGCGTGCCCGGTCGCCATCGACATCCCCGAGGTGCTGGTGCACCTGCGGGCCCGCGCGGTGGAGAGCGGCCCGCGCCATCCCCTCGAACGGGTCGCGATGACGGCGGCCGGATGGACGCTGCGGTCCCCCACCCGGCTCGCGCTCGCGCAGCGCGCCGCGTCGGCGAGCCGCCGGATCGTCGCGCCGCGCGGCCGGATCCGGCGGCTGCCGGGGCCGCTGAACGCCTGGACCGAGACGCGGGACGCCCCCGCACCACCGCCCGAGTCGTTCCGCGCCTGGTGGAAGCGGACCGGCGGCGGCCGCACGGAAGGGAACGAGCAGTGAGCGCGCGCGAGGACGTCCTCCGCCGGATCGACGGGATCGTGCCGGCGCGCCCGGCCGCCGAGGTCGCCGCCGGGTACGCCGCGATCGACCGCGGCTACCTGCGCCGCCACCACGAGGACGGCGTGCTGGACCTGTTCGCCGAGCGGGTGGCCGACTACCGCGCGACGGTCGTGCGCGTCCCGGCGGCGGAGCTGGCCGCGACGGTCGCCGAGCGCCTCGCCGCCCGCCCCGGGGTCTACGGGATCCCGGCGGACCTGCCGGAGGAGTGGACGGCGCAGGTCGCCGGCGACCTCGTGCGCGGGCCGGACGTCGCCGCCCTCGACGGGCTCGCGGGCGCCGTCACCGGCTGCGCCGCCGCGATTGCCGAGACCGGGACGATCGTCTTGGACCACGGCCCGGCGCAGGGCCCGCGCGCGCTGTCGCTCGTCCCCGACTACCACCTGATCGTCGTGCTCGCCGGTCAGGTGGCGCCGGACGTGCCGGAGGCGCTGGAGCGGCTCGACCCGCACCGCCCGCTGACGTTCGTGTCCGGGCCGTCCGCGACCAGCGACATCGAGCTGTCGCGCGTCGAGGGCGTGCACGGGCCCCGCACCTTGGAAGTCGTGATCGCCCAATGACGGAGACGTTCGCCGCCGTGGACCTCGGCGCGTCCAGCGGGCGCGTGATGGCCGGACGGGTCGGGCCCGGAACGCTGGAGCTGGAGGAGGTCCGGCGGTTCCCGAACCGGCCGGTCCGCGTCAACGGCACCCTGCACTGGGACGTCCTCGGCCTGTACGGCAACATCCTCGACGGGCTGCGCGCCGCGCCGGCCGGGCTCGCGTCGGTCGGCATCGACTCGTGGGCCGTCGACTACGGGCTGCTCGACGCCGACGGCAGGCTGATCGGCAACCCCGTCCACTACCGCGACGCCCGCACCGACGGCGTCATGGACCGGATCCGCGCCGAGGTCGGCGACGACCTGCTCTACCAGACGTCCGGCCTGCAGTTCCTGCCGTTCAACACCGTCTACCAGCTCGCCGCCGACGACCTGTCGCGCGCCGCCACGCTGCTGATGGTCCCCGACCTGCTCGCGCACTGGCTGACCGGCGCGGTCGGCGCCGAGCGGACCAACGCGTCCACGACGGGCCTGCTGGACGTGCGGGACGGCGCCTGGTCGCGCGACCTGCTCGCCCGCCTCGGCCTGCCCGCCGGGATCCTGCCGCCGATCCGCGAGCCCGGCGAGGTGCTCGGGACGCTGCGCCCGGACGTGGCGGAGGAGACCGGCCGCCCGCCGACGCTCCCGGTCGTGGCGGTCGGGTCGCACGACACCGCGTCCGCCGTCGCCGCCGTGCCCGCGACCACCGACCGGTTCGCCTACATCTCCTGCGGCACCTGGTCGCTCGTCGGCGTGGAGCTGCGCGAGCCCGTGCTGACCGAGGCGAGCCGCAAGGCGAACTTCACCAACGAGGGCGGCGTGGACGGCACCGTCCGCTACCTGCGCAACGTCATGGGGCTGTGGCTGCTGCAGGAGTCGATGCGCGCGTGGGGGAACCCGGACCTGCCGGCCCTGCTCGCCGAGGCCGCGGACGTCCCGGGCCTGCGCAGCCTCATCGACCCCGACGACCCCGAGTTCCTGCCGCCGGGCGACATGCCCGCGCGGATCGCCGCGCACTGCCGGCGCCGCGGGTTCCCCGAGCCCGCGTCCCGCGCCGAGACCGTCCGCTGCGTCATGGACAGCCTCGCCCTCGCCCACCGCGCGACGCTCCGGCAGGCGTCCCGGCTATCCGGGCAGGAGATCGACGTCGTGCACCTGGTCGGCGGCGGCAGCCGCAACGAGCTGCTGTGCCGGCTGACCGCCGACGCGTCCGGGCTGCCGGTCGTGGCCGGGCCGGTCGAGGCGACCGCGCTCGGCAACGTCCTCACCCAGGCCCGCGCGCACGGTCTCGCGGGCTCCCTCGCCGAGTCCCGCGCGCTGGTCGCGGCGACGCAGCCGCTCCGTCGGTACGAGCCGGCGGGCGACGACGCCCGCTGGGAGGAGGCCGCCGCCCGCCTCGGCCTCGATGGCTGACCCGCGGGTAGGAATGTCACGTTCCCGGGACGGTTTGGCTCCCCCCGGTTGACACGAGGGGCGCGTCGGCGGTTGATAGCAGGGACGCGCGGGGCGTGTTGTCCCGCTCCTATTGACGTTCGACCCGATAAGGTAAAACCCGCTTGAAGGACCGGGAACAACGACGACAAGCATGATCACGGCGTGTCGGCCGCCTGTCTCTGTTGGGGTGTGACATGAGCGACGCCGGTGCTCCGCTGGTGGGGCGACAGGACGCGCTCGGCGCGCTGGACCGCGCCCTGGACGCGGCCGCCACGGGCTACGGCTTCCTCGCGCTGGTCGGCGAGCCCGGCGCCGGCAAGACCCGGCTGCTGAACGAGCTGGCCGACGGCGCGAACGCCCGCAAGCTGCCCTACCTGGCCGGGCGCGCCGCCGAGTTCGAGCAGGAGATGCCGTTCGGCGCCGTCGTCGACGCGCTCGACGACCGGCTGGAGGACGACGTCCCCGACCTGTCGCCCACCGCGCTGCGGCTGCTCGGCACCGTCTTCCCCGCGCTCGCCGACCGCGTCGCCGGCCCGGACGCCGGGCACGCCCCCGACGGGGCCGCCGACCCGGTCGCCCGCTACCAGGTGCACCGCAGCGTGCGGCACCTGCTGGAACGGCTGGCCGCGCCGTCCGGGCTGGTGCTGATCCTCGACGACCTGCACTGGGCCGACGACGCCACGATCGAGCTGATGGACCACCTCGTCCGGCACCCGCCGCGCGCGAACGTGCTGGTCGCGGTCGCCTACCGGCCCGCGCAGGCGTCGCCGCGGCTGGCGGCGCTGGCGGACGCCGCCGGGCCCGTCGGCACCCGGGTGCCGGTGGAGCCGCTGAACCGCGACGAGGTGGCGGAGTTCCTCGGCCCGGACGTCTCCCGCAACCGCTGCGAGCAGCTCTACAAGGCCAGCGGCGGCAACCCGTTCTACCTGGAGGCGCTGGCCCGGATGGGCCGCCACGACGACCGCCTCCTCGGCGAGGACGGAATCGAGCGGCACGACTGGGAGCGGGGCGTCGCGAACCTCACCGAGGTGCCGCCCGCCGTCCGGACCGCCCTGCAGGTCGAGCTGAGCGCCCTGCCGCCCGAGGCGCTGCTGATGGCGCGCGGCGCCGCCGTCGCGGCGGACGTTTTCGAGCCGGAACTGGCGGCGGTCGCCGCGGAGATGCCGCAGGAGGACGCGCTCGCCGCGCTGGACGCGCTGACCGCCGCGGACGTGGTCCGCCCGACCGCGGGCGGCCGGTTCCGGTTCCGGCATCCGCTCGTGCGGCACGTCGCGTACGCCTCGACGGCGGCGGGCTGGCGGTTCGCGGCGCAC